>JBFIEP010000053.1:0-10539 GCA_041603335.1 Elusimicrobiota bacterium
AGCGAAACGGGGGGACTGGAGTTTGTCTCCTATGACCCAAGCGGCAAGGGGCGACCCTTTCTCCTGGCATACACCCACGGAAAACCCCTCTGGGGCCACGAACGCTGGGGGTTTCAAATCTCAAAAAATGGGCCTAACCTCTTTCTTCAAGACGCTTTGGACCCTCGCTGCCGGGAAGCCTTTTAGCCTCTCCGATTATCGATAAACTAGGTAAATTGTTAGCAAATAGGCCCTTTGCCCCTGTCAGAAATGGGACTTTAGGCCTAAGATGATTAATGAGGGGAACCATGCCGGAAGTCCAGGAATTCAGACGGAACCGACGCGTCGAAAGCTCCCAGCTTTCTATGGGGCTTTATGATGACGGTCGGCGTATGCCGGATGTGGCCATCACCGATTTAAGCGTCACCGGCATGGGGATGACGGTTCAAGACCGTCTCTCGGAAGGGCAGGAACTTGAGTATAGCGTTGTCCTTCCGGGGGGAGAGGTCAAAGGGAGAGCGGTTGTCCGTTGGATTCAACCTTACCATCTCGGCTATAAAACCGGCGTAGAATTCCAAAAACTCGGATTTTGGGATAGGTTTCGGCTAGGCCGATACGTTGGAGACGGCTTTAAAATATCGCTTCCCAGCGGCGCTATGAATTTTTTCGACAATTTCTTGATCCTGGGCTCCCTCACCGTTGGGCTACTGGTCCTCCTGGATGCAATCGGGGTTCAATTAAACGACCTCCTTGAACTAGCCCTTTTCTTCGTCTGGCAATAAAGAAACTCTCGTTTTAAATTCTAGAGGCGGATAACCACGCCATAAGCGCGGCCGCACCACAGTAGATCAGCCACGGTGCGGCAAACATCATCGCTTGCGAGCGTATGGGATCTGAAGCGATCCAGTCATAGGTCACGTAAATCCCCATCATCGTCGAGGCTGCTTGCAGCGCTAGCGTCGCGAATTCCTCGGCCCCAAAATGGCGTGGGTTGAGGTATTTCCGCAAGCGATGGGTATCGTAATAGCCCAAACCTTCGAGCTCAAGACCATAGGCGTGTGAGAATCCCGAAGGACGCGCCCAACGGACACGGGCAACGGCGTTCATCGTCCGCCCCTCATCCACACTCATCCTAAAGTCGAGCCGGTCTCCGATACTGAATTCCTGACGGGATTCAATTCCGAGACCGACTGTACTCATGTCCATTAACCGTACGGCTTCTCCCGCGGGCCGGTTGCCTTGGTCGAAAAGGTTCGTTTCGAGGTCCTTTTCGATCCGAGAACAACGGCGTTTCTCATTGAGAAGGGGGGAGTCGGGAGAAGCCGAAATCTGCATTAACATTAGAGTAGCTGAACACCCGTCTTTTAGGAGTGGCCTAGGGCCTAACGAAAAATGCTTTTTGGGCCTAGATCGAATTAGGCCCAAGGGCCTAGATTTACGGAGCCTTTTTCAGCCACGGAATCGGGTCTGAATTCTTTTCTTCGCCCGGCGTTGCCAGAATCAGTGATTCGATAAACTTCTCATGGACCCCGTAAAACCGGTGGAAATTACCCGCCGGAGCCTCGTAGCGAATGATGTAGACCCCGGCCTGGTCGGGGACCATGGTCATCTCGGTCTTCAGAATTTTGACCGATTCCCCCAACAAGAATTCGGGGGAATAGTTGTAGGTCGTAAATCGTGCGGCACTAGCCGTACGCGAGGATATCTCGATTTCGCGGAGTACATGGGAATCTCCGACGGTTCCCTGCTCGCGCATATGCTGCCGGAAATTACCCGCAGTTCTGTAGCCCTCCATATTGGACATCAGGAACTGAATGGTAATCCATGCCCTTTCCCGGGGCTCAGCGAAACGAACACCCCCGGTCAAAGACTGCGGCCCCTCCCAGTTACGCTTGATGTAAAACGAGAACTGGGGGTGATCGAGAAAGGGTTTCCCGTAAGGACGGTAAAGCACGCGCAGCACCGGATTGCGCTTCACAAATCGAGGGGGATTACGGCAGCCCAAAATCACAAGCAAACCGAAAAGAAGCGGAAGTCCAATCGATAATCTTGATAAGCGAATCACGGCGACATTATGTCATAAACCCGGCCCGGTCTACGACGTTCTTGCTCCCCCAGTTTCGCTCGGCCCCCAGGGGGCCGACCGCTCCCCGCCAAAGAAAGAATTAATAAATTAAATTTGTTTCCTACAGCTGGGACGACCCCGCGGCTCGGAGATTTGAACTTTAAACGATTTTAAAAACACAAATCTTCGAGCATCGCCCCGTCAGGGCGAAAGAATTCCTTTACTAGGACCTTCATCGCGGCACTATCTGAATGTTTCAAATGTTTCACTCCGGGACGAATTAGATGTTTGTGATTTCTCCTTAAAATTCCTTAAATATGTTGAAATGTTAGGATCGGTCGGAAAAGGAGAAAACGCATGACTGAACCGTTTAACCTAGCCCAGCTAACGAAGGAAATGGTTTTTCACCAGCTTGAGAACCTCGCTGACCCGGCACGCATTGTCGCGGAGGTGGTTCGGGGAACCCTCGTTGCCCGCCTCAAAGGCCCCATAGCGACCCCCCAGGAAATTCAAGACACGGTGCGTGATGTCTGCAAAGGCGCTGTTGCCGGGATGCTTCTGAAAAATTGCCCGCTGCCCCGAGGGTGCGCAAAGGTTCTACTCGCTGCCCGTTCCTATGCGAAAACCGCAGGTCTGGACCGGGACGCGATCAACCTGGCCGCTCTGAAGGGACTCGCCGACGTTCGTCGATTCGTCGATACAAAAACGGTCGAAGAAATCAAAACGGCCTTGGATGAAACCCGGGTCGGTACGGGAGCCGAATTTCTCCATATTTGCGGAAATCCCCAGCCCTACCAATCCCATCCGGCTTATGTGCCGCCGAAACCATAAACAACACCCGTGAAAATAGCCCTCGCCCAAATCAATTCGACGGTCGGAGACCTCGAAGGAAATCTTGAAAAGATTCGGGCGGCGTATGCGCGTGCCGTAGAACAGAAGGTCGATCTCATGGTGGCGCCGGAACTGGCGCTCACCGGATATCCGCCCCGCGATCTTCTCGAACAAACCGACTTTGTCCGGGCAAACAACCAAGCGCTCAAAGCCCTGACTAAAAACATCGGCGGTACCGGCTTGCTCGTTGGGGGCATCGATCCAATCGAGGGTGGGACCGGGAAAAAACTGCGCAACGCGGCGTTTCTACTGCACAAGAAGAAGGTCGCTGCAAAACGGTACAAGTCCCTGCTCCCAACCTACGACGTATTTGATGAAGACCGTTATTTTGAACCCGCCGATGACAACACCCCCGTTAAATTTCATGAAAAGCGATTGGGTATAACGATTTGCGAAGACGCCTGGAACGATGGTCATTTTTGGCCCAATCCCCGCTACCATAAAGATCCGGTTCAAAGCCTAGTGAAAGCCGGCGCTGAAATTCTGATTAATATCGCCGCTTCGCCCTACGAATCCGGAAAAATCGGATTACGTCACCGCATGCTGCAATCCTATGCAGGGAAACTCAAGCGGCCCTTTCTTTGCTGTGCGGCCGTCGGCGGTAATGACGAGCTTGTCTTTGATGGAAACAGCTTCGCTCTAGACTCCAAAGGAAGTCTCGTGTTTCGGGCGAAGGGATTTGAAGAAGATTTCTTCGTGATAGACCCCTCCGCCGAGGTTCCCGGAACAAAATGGGAAGAATCCGATGCCAATGAGGATTTATACCGTGCACTGGTTCTCGGTATTCGCGACTATGCAGCCAAATGCGGGTTTACCGATGCGATCGTTGGGCTCTCCGGCGGTATCGACTCCGCCGTTACCTGCGTTCTTGCCGCCGATGCGCTCGGTCCCGACCATGTCACCGGAGTCGCCATGCCCTCGATGCATTCCTCCGAGGGGAGTAAAACAGACGCGACCGCACTCGCCTCGAACCTCGGGGTCCGCCTCTATCAAATCAATATTACGGGCGCCTACACCTCCTTGATGGCCGCGCTCGATGAAGTCTTTCGGGGCACCGAACCCGGTGTGGCGGAACAAAACCTGCAGGCCCGGATTCGCGGCACCTTGCTGATGGGGATTTCGAATAAAAACGGCAGTCTCCTTCTCTCAACCGGGAACAAGAGTGAAATGGCGATTGGCTACTGCACTCTTTACGGCGACATGAACGGGGGACTTGCCGTAATCGGCGACCTTCTTAAGACAAAGGTTTACGAATTAGCAAAATGGATTAATCGCGAGGAAGAACGTATCCCGGCTGAGACAATAGAAAAGCCGCCCTCGGCGGAACTTCGGCCTGACCAAACCGACCAAGACGATCTCCCTTCTTATGAATCACTCGATGCCATTCTTCACGCCTACGTTGAAGAAGGGAAGGATGCCTCCGCGATTAAACGCACGATCAAGGACAAAGAACTTGTCCACCAAATTCTGGATCGTGTTGATAAAAACGAATACAAAAGGCGGCAAGCCCCGCCGATTTTACGCGTCTCACCCAAAGCCTTCGGCACCGGGCGCAGAATGCCGATGGCCCGCGGTTTTCATCGGAGCAATTCGTGATCGGTCTCACCCTGATTCTCTTCGCCTTCTGGACCGTTTTGTCGGGAAAGTTCGATGCCTTCCACCTGACTCTAGGAGCGGGAAGTGCCTTATGGGTTGCCTACACAACCCGGAAACTTTTAAGCATTGAGCCGGCCATCAAGGATCTGCATGTGAAAACGTGGCGCCGCTGGCCTAACTATACCGTCTGGCTTCTTAAAGAAATCGTTGTCTCGGCCTGGGACGTTGCAAAAGTCGTCATGACCCCCGGACTCCCGATATCGCCGCGCCTTGTCAAGTTCCATTTCGATCTAGACCACACCGTTGCGCATTTGACCCTCACAAACTCAATCACGCTGACACCGGGAACAGTCACCATTGATTTTGACAGCGGGGGAGATTACGTTGTTCACGCGATAACTAAAGAGGCCGCAGAAGCCCTCGTCCCCGAAACCGGTGATGGGGAAATGCAGAAACGCGTTCGACACCTATATAGCCGTCAGAAAACGGCCGAATTATGAACGTCCTTCTCTGCGTCACGATCACCCTCGTAATCGTAATACCCCTGTCGTTTTACCGCGTGGTCTCGGGGCCCACCCATTTCGACCGCTTGATCGGCCTTGGCCTGATCGGAACTAAAACAACAATTTTGCTCGTTTTAATCGGCGCCCTTACCAACAAAACCGCCCTCGCCGTAGACCTGGCGCTTACCTACGCGCTTGTTAGCTTTATCGGCACTCTCGCCCTGGCAAAGTTTTTTGAAAAGGAGCACGTAACGTCATGACGCATCACATACTCGATGCCGTTATTTGGTCGATGGTGCTCAGCGGAGTCTTCTTCATAATCTCGGGTGCGGTAGGAGTACTGCGCCTGCCCGACTTCTACACCCGTCTTCACGCCCAAGGGAAATGCGACACTCTCGGCGTTGCACTCATGCTGGGCGGTCTCGCCGTGCGGGAACTCGCCCACGGCCTAGAATCCGGACACGGTCTCGAAGGCACGCTCACGGCGCTTAAAATTGTAGCGATCGTATTTTTCGTCATGCTCGCAAATCCGACTGCGACCCATGCCCTCGGGCGTTCGGCGCTGCGCGCGGGCCTCAAGCCATGGACTCTAGGTGAAAAAGAGGGGAAGCCATGACTGAACACCTCAGTCTAATCTTCCTCGTTTTTCTAATTTTCACTGCGATTGCGGCACTTGAAGCGACCGACCTTCTGATGGCGGTTATTTTATTCGGCGCCTTCAGCTTCTTCTCCGCAACATTTTACGCCCTTATAGGTGCCTTGGACGTCGCCTTCACGGAAATCGCACTTGGCGCGGTTGTGGCAACAGTTTTCTTCGTCTCCGCGATCCGGCGCTCCTCAAAAGAAGCACGGCGGGGGAGTCGATGAACACACGATTCCTATCGCTGCTCGCAGTCCTTTTTATGGGATCGATGCTTTTTTATACGGCCCCCAGCCTACCGCCGGTCGGGGATCCTGAAAGCCCCGCTTCTTTACACGTATCCCCGTACTACATAGAAAACAGCCTTTCCGACATGGAGACTCCCAATCTCGTCACGACCGTTGTTACCGACTACCGCGGCTATGACACGATGGGAGAAACAGTCGTCATCATGACCGCCGGCTTGGCATGCCTACTCATCCTCGGGTTTTGGACTCCGAAACGACGCAGCGCGAAGAAAACCCATTATCAATCCTTCGGAAGCCCGATTCTCGATACGGCCGCGCGCCTACTGGTCCCCTACATCCTTTTATTTGCCCTTTATGTTCTCTTCCACGGGCACCATAGTCCCGGGGGCGGTTTTCAAGGCGGCACCTTGCTGGCGGCGGGCGTAATTCTTGTTCGCCTGGTCCGCGGCCGTGATCCGGGCTGGGGCGTTGACCGGGACCAAGCGACCACCCTCGCATGCCTCGGCGCTCTCATTTATTACGGAGTCGGGTTTGTGACGATGTTTTTTGGAAACTCCTTCCTCAACTATTCAAAACTTCCCATCCCGGTAGGGGAGGCCGCGCGGCGTTCGCTTGGGATCTTAGGCGTCGAGATTGGAGTCACCGTTGCTGTCGCTGGGACCTTAATCCTCATTTTCGATTGCCTCCATGCCGCTCCCGGAGAGGAGACGGCATGAGCTCGTTTTTCGAAATCGCCAATTACTGGGCCGTTGCCGCCCTGCTTCTCATCGGACTTCACGGGATGCTCGCACGTCCGAACCTGATGAGAAAACTTATGGCGATGAATATATTTCAAGTCGCCGTCATTATTTTCTATCTCTCACTTTCGGAAAAAACCGGTGCCTCGACGCCGGTCGTCCCGCACGGAGTGCTCAATCCATCCGCCGCAGATTTCGTCAATCCTTTACCCCACGCACTGATGCTGACGGCAATCGTTGTCGGCGTTGCGACGACCGGCGTAGCACTCGCGCTGCTCGTCTCGATTTATCGCCGCTACGGGACTCTTGAAGAGCCCGAACTGCTGGAAAAAATGCGCGAGGAAGCGGCCGGATAGTGCATATCCCGAGTCTTGGATGGTGGCTGCCCTGGTTAGTCCTTGCCCCGCTTGGCGGCGCAATGGTGTCCCCAATCCTGGCCGCCCGCTCCTTAAAGGCGTCCCGCTGGTTCGGCGCTCTTGTGCTGCTTGGAAACTTCCTCCTGGCCGTCGGCCTTACCCCGTTTGCGTGGAATCAGGGGCCCCTGCATTACAAGTTCGGGGGCTGGGCGCCGCCCTGGGGGATTGAATATGTACTAGACCCCGTAAGCGCAATGATGGCGACACTCGTGGCTTTCTTCGCGCTGATCGCCTACCCGGGAGCGACACTTCCACGGGAGGATCAGCCTCAATCAAATGCTGCTTCGTTTCAAGCCCTTTACCTTCTTCTCTCCGCCGGACTTATCGGGATTGTTCTGACCGGGGACCTTTTCAACCTCTATGTCTTCCTGGAAATTTCTTCACTCTCAGCGTATGCACTTGTCGCCTCGGGGGGAGATCGCGGAAAGGTCGCGGCGTTCCGATACCTGATCATCGGAAGCGTTGCAGCGACGTTCTGGGTTCTAGGTCTTGGCTATCTCTACGCGCTGACGGGGACGCTGAATATGGCCGATATGGCGACGCGGCTCCCGGGCGTACTCGGATCCCGTGCCGCGGTAGCCGGTCTTTCCTTCATGGTTATCGGCCTTCTCATTAAGATGGCGCTGTTTCCGCTTCACGGCTGGCAGCCCGACGCGTACAGCTACGCCCCTGCCGGCGCGATGCCGTTTATATCCGGGGTAATGGCCAAGGTAAGCGCCTATGCGCTCTATCGATTGCTCTACGACGTTTTCCTGAAGGCCGGACCCGCTGCCAATGCACTCGAACTCCTATCCTGGGCCGCCGCCCTCTCGATTTTGGCGGGATCGGTACTCGCCCTCGGCCAGCGGGATGTAAGACGCATGCTTGCGTATTCAAGCGTTGCCCAAATTGGATACGTCATCCTCGGAATGGGCATCGGAAACAGCTTTGCTTTAACCGGGGCCTTTCTGCACATCGCAAACCACGCTCTCATGAAGGGTTGTGCCTTTGCCGCACTCGGCGCCTTCACGGCGCGAACAGGAAGCTCCGATGTGCGCGCACTCGCCGGCGTCGCCAAGATAATGCCTTGGACCGCAGCGGCGTTTACAATCGCGGCACTCGGCATCATCGGCCTTCCGCCCATGGCAGGATTTTTCAGCAAGTACTATTTACTGCGCGGCGCCGTCACGGCCCAGGCCTGGCCCTTCGTCGCGACGTTCGCAATAAGCAGCCTTCTTAGCGCGATTTACTTTTTCCGCGTCATCGAATCGCTCTACTTAAAGGAACCCGAGCAAACGCAACAAACGCACGCGGTGCCTGGCACCCTTTTGATGCCGGCGATGGTGTTGGCGGGGCTGATTATCGTATTCGGGGTTTTCAATCAACGCGTGATTGAGAATTTTGTTCCGGTGATCATAGCCGAGGAGAAGTCGTGAACGACCAAAGACTCCTTTGGGCTATTCTAGTATCCCTCATTGCCGTTGTTCCGATTCTTCTCTCTGACAAACGTCCGAACCTTCGGGAATCATGGACATTCATCGCCGCATTTTTAAAGTTCGGGATTATCATCACACTTCTCTCCGATCTCCTTGCCGGGGTTACCCCCGAATTGGTACTCCTTGAAATTGCTCCGGGATATGCGCTTCATCTCAAAGCCGATCCCGCAGGAATGGTATTCGCCCTGCTCGCCTCGACTCTCTGGATCGTCACATCCCTTTATTCAATCGGTTATATGCGCGGCGGGAAATATCCCCATCAAACGGGATTTTTCGCAAGCTTTGCCGTATGCGTCTCCTCAGCGATTGGAATTGCTTTCTCGGCAAATCCTCTGACCTTTTTTGTTTTCTTTGAAATACTCACGATTGCGACTTACCCCCTCGTCGTTCATAACCGCAACGGTGAAGCGATCGACGGAGGGCGAAAATATCTCGCCTATACCCTAATCGCCGGCCAATGCCTCCTCGTCGCTCTTATCTGGTCGGGTGTTCTTGTACCGGGCGCCTCGTTTACACCCGGAGGATTCCTGGCTGGCTCAGGAGCCTCCGAGACCACGCTGCGCATTATCTTCCTACTATTCATGCTGGGCATCGGGGTCAAAGCCGGCATCATGCCGCTGCACGGCTGGCTGCCTGCGGCGATGGTCGCCCCGACGCCTGTCAGCGCTCTGCTCCATGCGGTCGCCGTTGTAAAAGCGGGGGCGTTCGGCTGCGTTCGCGTCGTAGGGTTTGTATTCGGCCCTGAACTTCTCCGGAGCATCGGAATGGACTGGGTTCTTGCGTCCTTCGCGGCAGCAACCATTCTCGGAGGATCCTTACGCGCTTTGGGAGAAACCAATCTCAAGAAACGCCTAGCCTACTCTACAGTCAGCCAACTCTCCTACATAGTGCTCGGGGCAGCCCTAGGGTCTCCTGCAGCACTCGCCGGCGCGATCTTTCACATCGCGGCTCATGGATTTATGAAGATCACTCTCTTTTTCTGCGCGGGATCCATCTACACACGGACCCATTTCACTGAAATCGGGCAACTCGCGGGGATCGGACGCCGTATGCCCATGACGATGGGCGCGTTTACCATCGGGGCTCTGGGGTTGGCAGGCACGCCGCTCATGGCGGGATTTGTCAGCAAATGGAACATTGGCCTCGGCGCGATCCATTCAGGACACGAAATATTTGTCGCGGTACTTGTGATCAGCGCCTTCTTAAATTTCGCCTACTTTTTCCCAATCGTGTACACAGCATTCTTCGAAGGGGAACCCTCTGAATTTAAATTCGACGAAGCAGGTTATGCGCTTTGGCTGCCGCCGACACTCACCGCGCTGGCCAGCCTCGTGATCGGAATATTTCCCGACTGGTTCTGGTCCTTCTACACACTGGCCTGGACAGCGGCTAAATCGGTGACGGGACTCTAATGGATCTAAAAAAAATATCCGTGACAAAAAGCCTCATGATGGTTTTCCTGGGCCTAAGCGGCCTCTTAGTAACGCTGGAACTCTCCATTCGGATGCGGTCGCACGAACACGGTCACGGCCCGGCCTGGATGGCAACCCCGGGATTCTTCCTGATCTTCGGCATCCTCGGCGCGATCATTTTGGCGATCGCTGCGAAACTTATTCTTTTCCCATTACTCAAGCGGGATGAAGATTACTACGCGGAGCCGGAATCCTGATGCATCCGGCAATTCCATTTTTTGCCGCAGCGGCGCTTCTACCCGTCATCCCGAAGAATGCGCGCAGCTTCCTATCGATCTTCGCACCCGCTTTTGGCTTGGCGATCATCACCGGACTTCCGGAAGGCTCAACCGTTTTTCATACCCTTCCCGGATTCACGCTGGAACTACTGCGTGTCGACCAATTAAGCCGGTTGTTTGCCATTGTTTTCTGCCTGGTCGGCGTATTTGGAATGCTGTACGCCTCGCACCTGAAAGACGCCGGAGAGCGATCAGCCTCTTTGGCCCTCATGGGAGGATCAATCGGAGTCGTGTTTTCC
>JBFIEP010000054.1:0-10399 GCA_041603335.1 Elusimicrobiota bacterium
ATTCATCTTCCAAAAACAAAGGACGGGTAAACATCGGCGCCAACACTCGTTTGATGTATTCGCCTAATACCGCGCGCGGAACCGTCATCACAAAGGTCGTCGCTTCTTTAGCAACCCGGACCCGGGGCGTGGCACGGCTGCCCCACGGACGCGTAATTTCAGCCAAACGCTCCTTGGTCGTCGGATCCGAAGAATCCCCGAATCCTCCTTCAATCACCATCCGGGCGCTCAAGCGGGCTAATCCTTCCAAGCCCTTCGGATCGCGCGCCGATCCCGTTCGAATCTGGACAAAGAGTGTTACCAGCGGATCGGGGGAATCCCCCGCCGGGCGTACAATCCTGAAACCTTCCTTACCTGACGCGGCCGGGGCGGCAAGAGACGCCGCGAGAAGAAGATTTAACATCCTCATTTCCCTTTCTCCTGCGCCGGCGCAACGAGAGTAACAACGGCCCTGCCGGAATCAATAAACCAACGCTTCGCAAAGGCATCGATATCCTCCGGACGCAATGCGGCAAGACTATCCTCCATCTGCTTAAACACAGCGACATCGCGCGAAAAGCGATAGTACTCACCCATCGTAGAGGCAATCGACGCAGGACTCGATAGGCCGCCGAGGAAATCATAGGTAAACCGGCTTTTCAGCCGCTCAAGCCGCTCTGCGGCTCCTTCGGATCTGGAAAAAGACTTCAAGGAATTTAATCCGGCAATAATATCCGATTCCACTTCCGCGAGATAGGATTCCCCTTCCTCCCGGTAGCGGTCCTTGTACAATTTCGCAGAGACCGTCAGAGAACGCGGATCAACACTCTTAAACCCTCCCGTCCCTTCCGCGAATTTCAACACGCTGACGGATTTCTTGTCGTAGCGGAGGGTTTTATACATCGGTGCCGCAGGAGTCACAAGAAGTTCGCCGAGCAGCTCCATAACCGCCCCGTCCCGGGTTCCCGGCTCAAAGGGAGGCATATTAATTCCCACCCACACATACGGAGCGATATCGGAATCCCACACAACCCGTTCGCGCCGCTTTTGGGCCCGCTCTTTGAGAGCGGGTTTTACAACCGGGACACCGCCGCGTTTCCAAGAGGAGAAATGACGCTTAGCCGCTTCGAATACGGCGTCGGCTTTTACATCTCCCGCCACGATCAGCACGCTGTTGTTGGGGAGATAGTAATCCGCGTAGAACTTTTTTGCGGCGTCAAACTCGTTGGGCATATCAACAACATCGTCATAGGCACCGATAGTCGTATGGCCGTAGGAATGGTCGGGAAATAATAATCCGAGCATTGCCTCGGAAAGCTTTAGCGTTGGGAAGGAAGCTCCATTGCGGTATTCACCCAGCACGGCACCCGATTCGGTTTTAAATGTCTCCTTCGTAAAATCCAACCGCACAAACCGATCGGCCTCCAGCTCCAATAGGCGTTCGAGATTCCCGGAAAAACTCAGGGGATGGTAATAGGTCACGTCAAACCAGGTCCACGCGTTGTTGTGGGCCCCGACGGCATCGATTGCCGCACTGTAGCCTCCCGCTTGACCCTCGAAACGGTGCCGGAAAAGAATGTGTTCAAACAGGTGGGCTAATCCGGTCTTTCCCGCCTCCATCTCGTTGCGCGAACCGGCGAGGACCAGCATGTTTACGCTCAACACCGAGGGAAAATCGGGCGTCTCCACAACGAGAACGTCGAGCCCGTTGTCGAGCGTCCGCTGGTGGATGGAATGCGGAAACAGAGTGGCGCCTGCAGGGGCTGAGAGAAACGCAAAAAGGACGATCGTTCTCGCGGATGGCGGCATGATTCCCGAATTTTAACAAATTCACCGAAAATTCACTTTAGGGGATATTCCCACCCTTGCGGCCTCTGACGAGGCGGGCTACACTCTCGAGGATGTCGGAAATTCTCAGTGACAGCATCGCGGCGAAGAAACAACGCGCCACCGTTGAGGCCTTTATTGGCGCTCTTGTAAAGGGTTCAAAGACAGTCACCCTCTATAAGGACGGCCATCAGATTATCGGCCAAGTAACCGGACGGGTAAACCAACTCCTAAAAAACGCTATCGGCGAGGAGCCGAACCTGCCGTTGGAACTTAAGGCTAAATCCATTCTCCTTGAAGAAGTCCCGCTTGAGGAATCCCCGGAAACGATCCATTTCGCCACAACCCTCCACAGCCTCGGGATCGGCCAAGTCGTTCTAACGCCGCGCCTGATCGATGAAGATCTGACGGAGTTCATGCGATTATTGGTTTGGAAACCGACTGAAGAAACAACATTGACGGACAAGCAAAAGGAAATTTCAACGCAAAAGACAGACGGGCTTCAACTCATCAGTATTCTTTCGTTTGTCGTAACGGGCGAACAAGAAGAAGATACCCGCAATCCCGGAGAGCTCAGCGAAGAACAACTAACCGCCATTACCGCCTGCGAAACGATCCCCGATTTTCTCCACCTAATACTCAAGCAGGCGGAAGTCGTCAACAACAAAGCGGCCGAAGAAATCGTCTATGCAATTGATCAAGTACTCCACCGGGATATTCCGATCGAACAATTCGAAGAGGAAATGAGTTGGGATGCGTATGACCCCAGAATTCGGACCACCTGGGACCAATTACGAAAAGGCCTCCTCGATCTCAAGCACTGGACGCGCGCGCCCCTCATCAGCGAACTCACGACGTTTACACGCACGGAATTCGAAGATCGCAAGGATCACAGCATACACGACGCCACGGCGAGCTTCTCATTTGCGCTCCAACACGTGCATGCCGTGCTCGACAATCCGGTCGGGAAACAGCAGCCCAAATTCGCCCTCTACGCGTATGCACGCCTGCTTGAAGATCTCGGGCGCATCGGCAGCCTGACACCCCTTTTGGGAGAATTTAATCTCTGGCGAAAAATGGCACAGGACCCTAAATGGGGCGCCTACCTGACGACGCTTAAAGAAGAAGTGCAAAAAAAGGTTCCCTCGCCGGCATTGGCCTCAAGCGCGGCAAAACGCGCGGCGGAACTCGATGGCGATACCGAGAAACTCCAAGCTCTGCATGATTTTGTTTTGACAGTCGGAAAAGATTTTCTGCCGATGCTCCTAGATGAATTTAGAAATACGACTCAAAAGGAGGATCGCCTGCGTGTCACAAAATTTCTCGCGGGACTCTACAAACGTCTTGGAGGAAAGCCGCTGCTGGACGCCCTTAAAGATCCCGATTATTTTTTCGTCATCGGCATCGTCGGGATCCTCGCAGAGATGGGGGTCGATGACCTCGCAAAACATGTCGGGTTTCTTCTGGACCATGAGCACGAAAAAGTACGCGCCTACGTCATCCAGCAATTCCGCCGCAATGGAAGCCCGTTGGCCGCCCGCGAACTCACCGATTTCATCATCGACGGCAGACACGACGATCAAGCCCAAATCGCCGCAACGACGCTTTCTCTCATCCCCATCGAAGGGGTCGACGACCTTCTGATCGAGGCCTTTCAAAAAAACGAAGACTACGACGTTCGGGTCGCCATTGTAACCGCGCTCGGACGTCATCCCGGTCCGGAAACGGCTCAATTTCTTAAACAAGTCTCGCAGCAGACGCTCAAGGAATGGTTTTTCGACATGCTCGCGAAACTGCGGGGTGCAAAGAAAAGCATAAGCCTCGTCGCACTCAACTCGCTTAAGCAGATTGAAGGCGATAATCAAACCGGGGAGAAAAAGTAGATGGCGCGACGCGTACGGAAATCGAGGGCCGGACTCGAACGCTGGAATCAGTTCTGTCAGATTCTTCACGACATGAACTTCGCGTTCACCAATATTGCGCTTTATCCCCCCACCCACACGGAAGTAAACGCGGTCATCACGCGCCTGCACGACACACTCGTCCCGCTGACTAATGAGCTTGAAGACGTCGGATTCGGGTTCATGGATGACATGCTCTACATCGAAGGTGCGATGTCGATTGAAGAAACACGTAAAAACGAAATGCTCGTCCAGCGATTTGCGAAATGCCGGATGAAATATATGACGATCATGAAGGGCGTACGCAAAGAGGACATCCTCAATTTTTTCATCGCGCTTAACGACGAATCAAAAAAGGACGTCATCGGACCGCCCATGGAGGCGATCACGGCCAAAGGCGTCGAGCACATACATATCGTTGAAGCCGAGGTTGATGATGTCGCGAGCAAATCGAAATTATCCCGTAAAAAAACCTTGCTGGATTGGTACGCAAAGGCAATCGAAACTCTTCAACCCATCCATGCTTCCATTAAGAAAGGAGAGGAGGCCGATCTACGAGGACTCTACCGTCTCGCCGACGATATGATGGCCACGATGCGGACCAAGGGTTATGAACCCTTCCTGCTGCTCCCCTACCTATCAAAAAACTTCGATCCGCACACCGCTCATTGCGTAAACGTCGCGATAACATCCTGCGCACTCGGAGAACTTCACGGCATGAACTCAGGACAGCTTCAAACCGTGGCCGTCGCGGCCTTTCTGCATGATTTGGGCCGGTGCGTGATGCCCGCGGAGTGGGTGACGAAACAAGACCCCCTTTCACCTGCGGAACAGGCTGCCGCCGCTCAGCACGCCAATTGGGGTTTTCTGCTCCTCATGCGGGACAAGGAGATTCCCCCGCAAATCGGACTTCTCGCCGCGCATCACCATGAGGGACCCAAAAAGGATATCCCTGAAGGAACCTACCACCCTGATGCTTTTCACAAACTCCTTCGCTTGGCGGACGTCTACGATCTGGCAAAATTAAGCGACGCGTACTACTGGAAGAAACAGCGGCGTGACCGCTATCTCCGCCATATCCTGCGTCAGCGGGGAGTGAGGTATGATTCGCAGCTAGCCAAACTTCTCACCCAACTCATGGGGCTCTATCCGGTCGGAACCATGGTTCGCCTCAACAACGGTCATCGGGGGATCGTCGTTCGTGCAGAACCCTCAAACGTGGGGCGACCGAAGGTCTATCTGTTCACGGTCCCGCCGGAGGAAGCGGAAGAGTATTCCTCCCACCAAACCACGGGGGCACCCGGGGCGGAAGGAAGCGAGGGAGAAACCCCTGCCGCTCCCATCGCCGTGAAGGAAGGCGCGGAGGTACCTCCCGTGATCGCCGATCTCATGGATCTTACCGCTGACGGTCTTCACTTCAAATATTCTATCGCCGCAACAAGCCAGGCGATCGCCGACGAAGATCTCTTCGTCCTTCTAGACGAGAAGAAGGAGTTTCTGCTTAGTTATACGCTTTGAACGGCTCAGCTCCCCCCCCCTATTTCGCCCATCTCCCCCCTGGGGGGAGATGCACGCTCCTTTCTGAAATAAATTATTTTTGGAGAGGGCCCAAAGCCCCCCACGGGGGCGCGGGAGCTGGGGGGAGCAAAGTCTTTTTTACCGCCAAACGTCGATAACTTCGGAGCGGATCGCGTTGAGATCCGCTTCGGCGTTTTCGGGATTCGGCGTCTTTAGGGAGACTGCGACGGTGGCAATAGTCGAGGCAAGGACAGCGGGGAAAATTTCATAGAGAACATTGGAAAGCGACTTCGCATCCGCAAAGCCGTGGCTTGAAAGCCAGCCGCCAAAGCCGGGAAGTATCGTCGTCCAAATGCCGATCGGCGCGCTATTCCAAATGATGGTCACAAAAAAGCCTGTGACCATGCCCGCTAAAACCCCTTGGCGGGTAAGACCCTTCCAAAACAAGGAAAGAACGATAGCAGGACAGAATACGGACGTAATACCCGCCCAACCGAAAAGAACAAACCAAAACACGAGCTTTCCGCCCTTTAGCGCAAAAATCAAGGCAAGTCCCATGAGGACGCACGTCACAAGGCGGCTCATTTCGGTCAGGCTCTTATCGGACGCCTCGGGGTGTAAAATCTTCTGATACACGTCGCGCACGACAGCGGAGGACGCAAGGATCAAAAGCGAATCCGCTGTCGACATGATCGCCGCTAAAACCACTGCGATAAAAATCCCGATCACCAAGGCCGGCATTAGTTCGTTTACAAGCATGGGCAACACGGTTTCCTGATCGGACAACGTTTTAAAAATAACGCGGCCGCACATACCGGTCAAAACGGCGCCGCCATCGGCAAAAAGCGTGAACAGCGCCGCGACCACAGAACCTTGGCGTATCTCCTTAATATCGCGCAAGGCCATAAACCGGACCGATAACTGGGGCGACCCGAGATAACCGATACCCACCGTAACCAGCCCAAGCGCCGACAATAATGATTTGGCGCCAAAACCGTTTATCCCCCAGGGCGTGAGAAGCCCGGGGTCCTGAGCGCTCAACCCCTCAAAAAGAGGGCCGAACCCACCAATATGAACAAGCGCAGCGATGGGCAGTAAGGTCAAACCCGCCACCATCATCCCGCCCTGAAGAAAATCACTCCAGGCGACCGCGATAAATCCGCCAGCAACGGTATAGGCCAAAATAATAATGAGGCCGGCCATGACGCCCCACAGATTTGGGAGTCCTAGGAAGGTCTCAAATGCCTTCCCGGTCGCGGCAAGCTGGGCTGAAAGATAGGCGGTTACGAAAACGATCAGCACAATCGCTGAAATAATCCGAATTCCATGCGTGGTATCGCTTACCCGGCTTTCCAGATAGTCCGGAATCGTGATAGAGCCGTAACGATCGGTCAGAGCCTTAAACCGCTGGGTCAGGAAAACCCAGCATAGAACGACCCCGATCATTTCCCCCATCAGCACCCAAAGGGCGTGGGCACCCACGGCAAAACCCATGCCGGTTAATCCAAGAAGCAGCCAACCGCTTTCTCCGGTCGCGCGCGAGGAAAAGGCCACGACCCAATAATTGAGCGTCTTGCCGCCGACATAGAAATCCTTGATGTCTTTAACGCGTTTGGACGCGTAATAGGCGATAACGAACAGACCGATGAAATAGACTCCAACAACCCCGAACTTAAGCAGGGAGTCGACGGTCACCGCTTTTCGCCCATTCGTTTATAGAAATAGAGCACCAGCGCCATAGGGGGCGCCCAACAAAGCGTGAAGAATATCCAAAACTCCGTCACAGGCTTCATTATACACGTACGAACAGGGCGTTCACATCCCAATTAGGAATTTGAACCCTATGTTCTGGAGCATACGCCTCAGGTGGGACAACTCAGTTTCAGCCATCCTATCACTATGAACGAAACGAACACAATCCCTGGATTTCATCCCCGGCTCATGGGAGCCCTGACGGGCCTAATGCTCTTATCCGGGATACTCTCATTTCTGCCGGCAGAACTACCGAAAGCAGAGGCTGTAAAAGAGGCCAATTCAGTAATACCCCAGAAATGGGTAAATGCCTGGAAATCGGCCCGCACCCTTCGCTACCGGGATGAGAGGGGATTTCCCCAGGTCCTGGTTCTTGATGACATCCTCAAGGGCCGTACCGGAAATACCCCCCTCAATCTTGATGAGACTTTGAATCCCATCCTCGATCAAATAGCGTCCTATGGGAATGGACTCAAAAAAGAAGGGAATAAACGGGATTTCAAAACTCTTATAACACGCCTTAAAGGCTTTGCATTTAAGCTCAAGGACGAAGCCGGAAATCCCCTTTTGAAACGAGCAGCGCCGGAGATGCCGGTGGTCTTAAAAGACGCCGCCAAGCGCATCGATGCCGTTCGAAAGAGTCTCGGAACTTTCCAAAAAACCTCAACCCTCGGCTTCTGCGGCCCAGACCCCATCACAGGCGACCGCAATCGCAAGTGCCCGGTGTAATTAATAGCGGAACTTTCCCCACCGATCATTCGTAATAGAAGGGATGGCAATACACATTGAACCAGGCCTGCCCGGTCGACTCATTGTGCGATTTCCGTATTCCCCCGAACGCGTCGCCCGAATAAAAACAATTCCGGGACGCCGTTGGCATCCTGATGAGAAATACTGGTCGGTTCCGGAAAACGACAGTGTCCTGCACCTACTTCGAACGACCTTTAAAAAAGAGTCTATCGAGAAGACTCCCCGAAAAACGTTCCCCGCGGCGAACGTCTTCATCAACGAAACCCGCGATGCCGTAAAAATGCGCCACTTCAGTCCGCGCACCGGAGATGCCTACGCAAGCTGGGTCGCCAGATACATAGCCTTCTGCGGAAAAAATCCCGAAGAAACCGGCGAGGCCGACATCGCCCGCTTTCTATCTGCACTTACACAGGGAACAGGCGTGAGTGCCTCCACGCAGAACCAGGCACTACACGCACTCATATTCTTCTTCAAAAATGTCATTGGAAAGGATATCGGACTCGTCGATGGAGTCGTAAAAGCCAAACGCCAGCGACGTTTGCCGAATGTCCTCTCCCGGGGTGAGGTGAAACGGATTCTCGATAATATAGAAGGCACGCCGCGCTTGATGGCTGCATTACTGTACGGAACCGGCATGCGACTCATGGAAGGCTGCTGCCTGCGAGTCAAAGATCTCGACTTCGCACAGAATCAAACGATTGTTCGAGCGGGAAAAGGCGGTAAGGACCGAATCACAATGCTCCCGACAAGTTTGCAAGACCCACTGATAAGACATCTCGAAACGGTCAAGAAACTACACGAAGAAGACCTTGCCAATGATTTAGGGGCAGTTGAACTTCCAGGAGCCCTCTCCCGTAAATACCCAAATGCGCCAAAGGAGTGGGGTTGGCAGTGGGTTTTTCCGGCGCCCGGACATTACATAGATCGAGAAACAGGAGACAAACGGAGACACCACCTGCATGAGTCAGTACTGCAAAAAGCGTTTCGGAAGGCTAAACTTGATGCGGGGATAACGAAATCGGCCGGGTGCCATACGTTGAGGCATTCCTTTGCAACTCAATTATTGGAGGATGGGTACGACATTCGGACGATTCAGGAGCTCCTCGGGCATTACAAGCTGAGTACGACCATGGTGTATACCCATGTGCTGAATCGGGGTGGTAGGGGCGTAAAGAGCCCGGCGGAGGATATAGGGCTGATATTCTGAAAGATTTTCCCCAATTGCCGACCAGTATATCCGCATTACGGGAAAATTATTCCCAAAAAATTTGTTGAAAAGCGATGGTTTTAGGGGCACAATCAAGAAATATGACCTTATTCAAAATTCCCCTTATGCCGTTCCGCATATATAGTAGTTAGGCTCATCTGGTCCAAATGAATTTATGTTGAAGTTCGAAAGCTTGATCATAATTTTCCTTGCAGCTTCACTAGGATGGAGCGGCCAGGAAGTCGCGAACCATCGAACTGGTTGGTCGTCTGATGGGACCATGATTTTCTTTGTCCCAACGAAAGGGATCATTTCCAAGAAATTTGCGTTTGTGGAAAAGAAAATTCCAATTTCAAAGGAACAATCATCAATAGGCAATGAAGAACTCATTCGAGTAGTTGGGAACGTGAGTACAAATGCAAAATATGCCTGGTTAGATGAGCGGCACCTGTCTTTCTATAAGGCTGCTCATAAGTTCCAGTATTTTGGTTCAGACGGTGAAAAATTATGGGAGAAGAACAATCTGTATGGTGGCACAATCTCTCAAAATGGAGAACGCATGCTTGCAGCAGAGGTTGAGCTCAGGTGGCTCAAAAAGAATCAGCACGGAAATTCGCCACATCCAGTCGCATTGTTCAATTCTTCAGGCAATCTCATTGAGAGATACCCTGAATGCAAATCTTACATGGATTCATTTCGGAGAATTCCCAATAACAGATTTGCGATTGTTCAATGCGCTCGTTCAAGTCAAAAAGGCTTCCATTATCAATTGATTATTGACCTGAATTCCGGAAAAGCGAAAAGAATTGAAGGACGTTCAGGAGTGGAGGTTGGAGACGATGGGACCTACATTATGTTTGAGACAAAGCCATACTTCGACCCAGAGACGAAAAAATATGGTGTTGCAGTTCGAAAGAATTTTAAGGCTGGTTCATTTTATGATTGATGCAAACAAATTGGAGAGCCTAACAACCGCTACGGCCAACACGGCACCACAAGGAGCCCAATAGTGCCGGTGGCCGAGCACGGGCGTTAGGTTGATCGGATCAGATTTGGAAACGATATGCATTTTGCGAAAAACTCCAGACAACGAAATATTTTAACGACAGCGCTCGTCGTTAGTCTTGGTTTTGCAGCCATTTTCGTTTGGCAGAATTGGGGCACTCCGACTCAACTCTTTCCGCATTTATTATTAGGAATTATCCCGTCGATCATTTTCTTTGGTTTGGTCTTCAATGGCCGAGGCACTGAGCGGTTTGCCTGGGGAATTATTGGACTTTGGATTCTTTCGGTGGCTCTTTCTCTACCACTGAAGATTTCACATCGTGATTTTTTCTTAATCGTAAGGGTTGTCGGGACGTCTGTACCGCACATATTAGTGCCAGCGGCATTTCTTTTTTTCGAAACGGACAAAACAAATGGGACAACCTAACAACCGCTACGGCCAACACGGCACCACAAGGAG
>JBFIEP010000055.1:0-10313 GCA_041603335.1 Elusimicrobiota bacterium
CCAGAATCAAGAACGCCTTTGCGCCGGGTAAGATCCTTGGCCTTTCGCGCGGCTTCACGCGCTTCGGCAGCCTGAACGGCTTTTAAAACGATCGCTTTCGCTGTAGCAGGGTTCTCCTCAAAGAAGGTGACTAGATATTCGCCTACTGACGATTTTACCCAACCCTCAACCTCTTGATTTCCAAGCTTCGCCTTCGTCTGACCTTCAAACTGGGGGTTTCCGATTTTAATGGACAAAACGCAGGTAAGACCTTCGCGAACATCATCGCCCGTTAACTTTACCTTCTTGCCTTTGAGCATATCGAACTTATTAACGTAATCGTTAATAGTGCGGGTTAAGGCGCTGCGAAAACCAGAAAGATGCGTTCCACCCTCTGTGGTATGAATGTTATTAACGTATGCGTAGACGTTCTCGGAAAAGTCTCCGTTATATTGAATTGCAAACTCACAGACACCTTCTTCCCTTTCTTTAGAACTAACAATGGGCTGGGAGTGGACGGTTTTTTTATTTGCGTTTAAGAACTGCACAAATTGGGAAAGACCACCCTCATAAAAGAAGACACTTTTTTTATTTTCTTCACGCTCGTCGATAAGGGTAATACGGGCACCTGCATTCAAAAACGCTAACTCTCGAAGTCTCTTAGCCAGGATATCGAAAGAATACTGATGGCCGTTAAAAATATCGACGTCCGGCTTAAACGTTATTTTTGTTCCATGATCCGTTGATTTCTCAACGGCTTTAACCGGCGCCTGGGCTTTTCCGCGTGCGAACTCCTGAATCCATTTATGTCCATCGCGATGAATTTCTGCAATTAGATATTCAGAGAGTGCATTAACGCAGGAAACACCGACGCCATGAAGCCCCCCGGATACTTTATAGGCGCTGTTATCGAACTTTCCGCCCGCATGAAGAACCGTCATAACAACTTCAAGAGCCGATTTTCCTTTATGCTTCTTATCCTTCATCGGATCGACAGGAATCCCGGAACCGTCATCGGAAACAGAAATAGAATTCCCTTGGTGAATAACAACCTCAACAGAAGTACATCGACCGGCTAAAATTTCATCTACAGAGTTATCGACAACTTCATAGACGAGATGATGAAGCCCTGTAGGCCCTGTTGACCCAATATACATAGCGGGACGCTTTCGAACAGCCTCCAACCCTTCGAGCACTTGAATTTTTGAAGAATCATAAACGTCATTTGATTCCATTGATTCGCTCGTATCGGTTGCTTTAGACATATCGTGCTTTCTCCTTGCAGGCTTCTTAGATGCCACCGGATTTCTTCCGTGTTGGTCTAATTCCCTTAATCCACGCCTTCGTAAAATACTTATTCAAGCTCTTAACAATACTTCCACCGCGCATTTGCAATTCCTGTGCGGCCGCCGGCGACTTTACCGTTACGTATAAAATTCCGCGCCGTACTCCATCCAGAACCCAGTGTTTAGATAAGTGACCAACTTCCTTCTCCCAAACTTGATTTAAAATCATCATTCGCTCTGTAGAGAACTGCTGCGTAAACTGCAGTTTTTTCAGAGCGTTGGAAGCGGTACTCCAACGACCCTTCCTTATCATTGACGACTAAGACCGCATCGGCATAACAACGTATTTATAACCGGTATCACCTTTAGGCTCAATCA
This sequence comes from Elusimicrobiota bacterium, assembly GCA_041603335.1. Taxonomy (GTDB): domain Bacteria; phylum Elusimicrobiota; class Elusimicrobia; order UBA1565; family UBA1565; genus UBA1565. The sequence goes on from JBFIEP010000055.1 coordinate 1,644, forward strand.
ACGCGGGATTAACCGGCGTTGTTAATCCGATCTGGACAATATCAGAATCCATCGCTTTAAGTCCCTCTAAAACATACTGCGGATTAAAAGCGATTACAAAATCATCAGCTTTATAATCGATTGGAATCTCATCATCAAACTCAAGGGTTTGGCTTGACGCAGAAACATGAAGTTTTCCTTTCTTAAAGGTGAATTTTACAGACCCTGAACGATCTTGACTGCATAACGCAGCTTGTTTTGTGATGGTTTGAAGCGCCTTTGTTTCAATATCAACAATCACATCTTTCTTAGAAGGAATGACTTGTTCGTAATTAGGAAAACTCCCCTCAACCAAGCGGGATAACATGGTTGTTTCTGCTGTTTGGAAGGCAATTTGATTTTCCGTTATCGATACAGAAATCTTTTTATCGGCATTATCCAGACTGTTAACAAGACGAATTAATTCATGAAGGATTTTAGTGGGGATAATCGCTCGAAATTCTTTATCTTTAGGAAGAATGTCGGCAGCCGCTGTCGCAAGTCGGCGTCCATCAGTAGCAACCATCTCCAAGCGGCCTTCAGACCCGACCCAGTAAACACCGTTAAGCACATATCGGGTTTCATCCGAAGACGCTGCAAAAATTGTCTTTTTAACCATTGCCGCTAATTCTCCAGCGGGAACTTCAAAAGAAGCACTTTTATTGAATTCAGGAAGAACCGGATATTCCGATTTCGGAGATCCGTTTATAACAAAACGGGATCTTCCGCATTTAAGAAGAACCCTGTTGTCATCGTCGATCGATAGAAATACGTCCTGACCCGGCTGAAGTGTGTGAAGAATGTCTGAGAATTTTTTAGCCGGAATCGTTACGCTGCCCTCATTCTCTATTTCAGCCTTAATATAGTGCTTTACACCCATCTGAAGATCTGTGGAAATAAGCTTCAGTTTTGATTTTTCTGTTTCGATGAGGAAGTTAAGAAGGATCGGTAGGGTGGTCCGGGCAGATAAAGCTGATTGAATGGTTTGGACGCCTTTCGACAGTTCTTCCGTACTACAATTAATTTTCATGCGTCTTCTTCCTCTTCATTATGCCGAGGATAATGTGGATAACCATTAAATCGGCTGTAGTTTTAAAGTCTAAGTTACGAACAACTTTCTCCCTTCTTGTCCCCAGCGTCCCCGGAAAAAAATATTTTCCCGGAAAACCTCATCTTATCTACTGGTTGTCCACAGTCTTAATACGTTCGGTTGTCCTGTTAATCTTCTCGACAAAGTAAGGATCCTTCTCAATCAATTTTTTAATCTGGTCGCGTGCATGCACAACCGTAGAATGGTCGCGGCCAAAAGCTTTTCCGATTTGAGGCGTTGATAAATCCGTTAATTGAGTCGCCAGGTACATGGCTATTTGGCGCGGAAAAGAAACCTCCCGCCGGCGCGACTTAGATTTCATATCCCGAAGTTCTATAGCCCATTCATCGGCAATTTCACGTTGAATCGTCTCTATACGCACGGTGACCGATTCGTCAGTCCCCACCGTATCCTTTAGCTGCTCACGAGCGACATCCACCGTGAGGGGAACTCCGGTCAAGGACGAGAATGCAGTCAAACGGATAAGGGCCCCCTCAAGTTCCCGGATATTGGACTTTAGGGCGGTAGCGATATAAAGAGTTACGTCGTCAGGAATCCTGAGGCGTTCCGCCTCAGCTTTTTTCCTAAGAATGGCGATTCGTGTTTCCAGATCGGGGGCTTTTATGTCGGAGACCACGCCGAACTCCAATCGGGAAATCAGCCGTTTTTCGAGAGGGGCCATTTCTTTTGGTGCACGATCAGAAGCGACGACTATCTGTTTTCTGGAATTATAAAGAGAGTTGAATGTATAGAAAAACTCTTCTTCGCTGCGGCCTTTCCCTATCAGAAATTGAATATCGTCGATAAGAAGGCAATCGAGATTGCGAAATTTATTCCGGAACGCATCAGGCTTGTCGTAGCGAAGCGAATCAATATATTCGTTTACGAACTCTTCCGAGGTGGTATATAACACGCGCGCGTTTGGGTGGACTTTTTTCATGGCATGCCCAATAGCGTGCATTAGATGGGTTTTACCAAGCCCGACGCCGCCATAGATAAAATAAGGGTTGAATTGTTGTCCGGGCTTCTTTGCAACGGCTTCAGCGGTTGCGTGGGCGAAGCGGTTGGAAGTGCCTACAACGAAGCTGTCAAACGTGTAGCGTGGGTTTAAATCGGTGAGTTCGAACTGGCGCTGCGGGGGGGCTACGTTGACCGGATCGGCAACCGGAATTTGGTTGTCGATATTTTTACGGACCTTAAAAATCAAGACGAAGTCCGACCCGGTTTTTTTCTTTAGGTATTCAACAATGAGCTTTTGATAGCTGGAACCGATATGATCTGCAAAGAACTTATTGGGGACCTCAAGGTTCAATCGGTCCGACTCAACACTAAGGGCTTTTACGTCAGTAAGCCACAAGTCAGCGTCCTCGTCCCCTACTTCAGGACGGATGGAGTCGACTATTTCTTTCCAAAGAGTTGCGGGTTCCAACTTATCCACAGGTTATCAACAGGTGTTGATTAATAAAAATCCTTATTTTTTAACAACTATTTAAGACACTGAAGGCCGGCGCGAGTCCCTTGGGGGACAGCGTCGACTCATCAAAACTACTTGTGGATATCTTATTTAATTTTCAGTGAATAGTCAACTAAAGACGGCACATTTAAGAGTTTATCCGCTTATTGACAGTCGAAAGGCAAAACAATAAACTACAGCTGTCTAATTGAGTGCATCGCTGGGAGGAGGACCCCATGAAAATTCACGTTACAGGGCGCCATTTGCGCTTGACTAAAGCCATTCAGAGCTACGTTGACCAGAAGGTATCTAAAGCCCAAAAGTATTTCGATAATATCGTTTGGGCTCAAGTTCTGCTCTCTGTAGAAAAGCGCTCACACCACTGTGAAATTGTCCTTCACGCTTCGAAACAAACTTTCCGGGCATTAGCAAAATCTTCGACGCTCTACGCCGCCATTGATCTTGCGTCCGATAAAATCGATACCCAGCTCAGGCGCTACAAGGACCGCGTAAAAGGACGGAACAAAAAAGGCCGTCCTTCGGCATCTCAAGCGATGAGCGAGGATATGGATCCTGCGCCGGTGCGCTTTTCAGTGGTGAAAGATGTGCCTCTGATTCCCATGACAGCTGAAGAGGCCGCTCAACAGATGGAAGATCTTGGGTACACCTTTTGGATGTTCCAAGATTTGCAATCAAAACAGGTAAACGTCATCTTCCGTCGTCTTGACGAATCCTTCGGGCTGCTTCAGCCGACAAGATCCGCTAAAGCGGTGAAATCGGCGAAGAAAGCTGTGCGCTAACGGCAACCCCACCCCATACCGGATGCGATTCGTTACCGTCGGAGATTTTCTTAAGGAAAACCGGGCTCGTCTTAAACTTGAACTTATCTCGGGACGAGGGAGTCTCCAGAGAAAAATCACGACCCCGGAAGTGAACCGCCCGGGGTTGGCTTTGGCCGGGTTTCCCGACCATTTTCGCGGGGAACGAATTCAAATAATCGGACGAGGCGAACAATCCTTCTGCATGAAGGCGTCTGCGCCCATGCTGACGGATAATCTCGAGAAGATGTTTTTGAACGGAGAGGTTCCGTGCCTCGTTATTACGCGAAAATTGAAAGCGCCCGCAGCGCTTGTTAAGTCGTGCCGGCAATTTAAAATTCCGCTTTTACGGACAGGCCTGGATACGGCTGATTTTGTAGGAGAACTCGCGGTGGTGCTTGAGGAGCGGCTTTCTCCTATGATGCGGGCCCATGGGGTTCTTGTTGATGTCTATGGTCTCGGAGTCTTGATCCAAGGCGAGGCGGGAATTGGAAAATCGGAATGCGCTCTGGAACTTGTGAAGCGCGGACATTTGCTTGTGTCGGATGATATTGTTGAAATCCGGCAAAAACACGGCGCTATTCTTGATGGTTCCTGTCCAGAGCCTTTAAAGCATTACATGGAGGTTCGTGGGTTGGGGATTATCGATATGAAGCTCTTATTTGGTATCGGATCCATTATGCCCCGCGCGCCAATAGGACTCGCGATCGAACTTGAACCTTGGGATCCCTCCGCCCATTATGAAAGAACGGGACTTGAGCGGGTGATAAAAAAAATTCTCGATGTTGATGTTCCCCTTGTCCGTATTCCGGTTAGTCCCGGGCGGAATTTGGCGGTGCTTATTGAAGTGGCGTCGCTTAATCAGCAGCTGAAAATCGAGGGTGATTTTCCGGCGGAGCGTTTTAACCAGCGTATTATTGAACGCATGAATCCAAGGCGGTCTCCCCGCCGAACGAGGGCGCGGCGCTCATGAGTGATCGAAGACTATTTATTATCACCGGTTTATCGGGTGCGGGAAAAAGCCAAGCGATTAAGATTTTCGAGGACTTTGGATTTTTCTGCGTTGATAACCTGCCTGTGGAAATGATCAGTTCGTTTGCAGATCTTGTTTTGCGCTCCAACGAGCACCAACAAGTCGCCCTTGGTTTGGATATCCGGACCCAAGATTTTATGAAGAATTTTTCGGAAGTGTTGGCGGATCTCCGTCGGCGTGAGCTTAATTGCCGGGTTCTTTTTCTCGATGCCACCGAAAAGGTATTGGTTCAGCGATTTTCTGAAACACGTCATCGTCATCCATTGGGAAAAAATACGCTGCAAGCAATTAAAGATGAGCGTAAGATTTTATCCGACGTTAAGGCCCAGGCCGATAGAGTTATCGACACGAGCGGATTGACACTTGGGGAATTGAAGGACAAAATTTCGAGCGCGTTGGAAACGAAGCGCACCAGGGAAATGCAGTTGTCGATCGTTTCATTCGGGTATAAATATGGAATCCCGATCGATGCAGATCTTGTTTGGGATGTCCGTTTTCTTCCCAACCCCTATTATCGGCCGCTTCTAAAAAAGAAGACGGGGCTTGATGCTCCCGTCGGGGCCTATATTATGAAGCAGGCCAAGGCTAAACCGTTTTTGGATCGGTTTTTAAAGATGGTGACATTCCTTCTTCCAGATTATATCCGCGAAGGAAAATCGTACCTGACGATAGCGATCGGGTGCACTGGAGGAAGGCATCGCAGCGTTTTCGTTTCCCGTTGGCTGAAGCGCGCGCTGCGTGAGGAGGGCTATTCCCCCCAGGAATATCATAGGGACATTGCGCGGTAGGTTATGGTTAATTTGATTATTATCACACACGGGGATTTTGGTGCGTATTTGATAGAGGCCGCCGAGGGTATCGTCGGTCCGCAGGCCGAGGGGGTTCGTGCGGTGCCCATCTCCTCGCGTCTTAGCGTTGGAGAAGTGAAGGTACGTCTCGAAGATGCTATCGAGTCTCTCCAGGGTCCCGATGGGATTGTCGTCGCGACAGATATGCCGGGCGGAACGCCTTGCAATGTCGCAATGCCGCTTGTTAAAGACCTTGACGGGATTCGGATGGTGAGCGGCGTTAACTTGTACATGCTTATAGCGGCCTTTAATGCGCGAAAGCGATCTACTGCGCGGGAGCTTGCTGCAATCATGGTTGCGGCGGGCAAGCGTTCCTGTGCGGATGTAAAAAATCTTTTCCTGGCGAGCGCTTGAGTGTCTCTATCCTTAATCCGAATTGATGATCGTCTCATCCATGGACAAGTTGTCGAGGGATGGGTTCCGGCATTGAGAATTGAGAGGATTATTGTTGTTTCAGATGAGGCCGCAGGGGATCCGACTCAAACAGCGTTATGGAAATTATGCGCACCGGAGCGGGTTGAATTGAGAATTGAATCTTTGGCCAATGGGGCCGAAGCCGTGCGCCGCTGCGCGGAAGACGATTTGAGAACTCTTGTTTTAGCCTCCGGACCGCGAGAAATTCTTGACTTGCTTGATGCCGGAGTAAAGCTTGAATCTGTAAATGTCGGGGGTCTTCACTACGCCGCTGGAACCGTGCAGCTTGGCAAGGCGATTTATTTAGGGGAAGACGACATCGCGGCATTTGAAGGAATCGCCGAGAGAGGAGTTCGGGTAGAAGGGCGTGCTGTCCCGGATGAAACTCCCATCGACTTGCTTTCGGTAATCCAGGATCGCAGGACGATGGCTGGTGGGTGATTGTGGAATTGGTTATCGGGGGAGTTGGGGCGGCGCTGCTATCGCTCGACCGAACTTTGATCGGACAATGGATGCTGTCGCGCCCGGTAATCATTGGAACGGTACTGGGCTGGTTTCTGGGCGATCTACAGACAGGATGGTGGATCGGGTTGTTGCTGGAGGCGATTTCTTTGGATGGGGAGCCGGTTGGAGGAGTGATTCCGCTAAACGGAACAATCGCAGTATCGTCGATCTTGTTGGCGGCGTTGGGAAGTGCCCGCCTGCCTTTGGCGGCGGCATTTCCGCTGGGACTTGCTTTTGGAGTTCTCTATCGGCCGCTCGACGAGAGGCTTCGCAGGCGGCGGGATGTGTGGACAGGACGTTTTGCTTCGTTGCTTCGCGAGGGAAAGCGCGCCCCCTGGAGAGAGGCATACGCAACAAGTTTTTTCGAGGAATTCGCAGCGGCAGCGGCCGTTTTGGTCATAGGAACAGCAATCGCCGCGAAGTTGGTCGGATGGATGTGGGAAATTGCTCCGGGATTTATCCGGTTGGGGTTTCAGGATGGGTTGGCGGTTACACCCCTGATCGCAGCGGGGGCTTTGATTTGGCGGCTTGTCAGGAAGGATGGAATTGAAATTTAAAACACGCTTGGCGATGTTTAAAAGATCGTTTCTTTTTCAGGCGTTATGGAGCCCTGCGACCATGCAGAACCTGGGGCTCCTCTACGCGCTTGAGCCGGCGCTGGATCAAATTTATACCGATGATCAAGAAAGACGCGACGCCGAGATGCGGCATTTGAGTTTTTTCAATACGAACCCCTACATGGCGGGATTTGTTTTAGGGTTCGTCGCGCGTCTCGAAGAAACAAGTGATGATGCCCGCGTAGAAAAATTAAAAAAGGCGATGGGAGCTGCTTTTGCCGCAGTAGGAGACGCTTCCGTTTGGGGATCGCTCCAGCCCGCATGTGCGGCATTCGCCGCATTAGCTGCGGTTGCAGCGTGGTCTGTCAATTTGGGTGGAGCGGCGTTAATTTGTTCGCTTCTATACCTATTTCTCTTTAACGCTCCGACGCTATGGATGCGCTGGCACGGCATCGCGCTTGGTTATGAAAAAGGGGAAGGACTTCCCTTGGCTTTGCAGGAATGGCGTTGGCAGGAAAAGGCCCGCTGGGTCCGCCGGGCGGGTTTGGCGTGTGCGTTGGCCGCCCCCCTATACCTATTGATACGGGAGGCTGGTTTCGTTGGCGTGGGGCCCGTCGTTCCCGCAATGGCAATTGGCGCGGTTGTTGTTCTTAGGCGACTTGAATTTTCAAGCGCAGCCCTTTTCGGGCTGTGCGTGATGGGTGCCATCGGCTGGCGGGGAGTTACAGCGCTACTATGATCGAAAAAGAATTTAAGGTTTCTCCCAAACTGGGCCTCCACGCGCGACCCGCATCCCTATTCGTTCAGGCTGCATCGCGCCACTCCTGCAAGGTTACCGTGACGAAGGAGCAAAACGGGGAAGAGATCGTGGTAAACGGGAAGAGCGTCATGGGGCTTATGATGCTGGCCGCAGCAAACGGGGAAGTATTGAAGGTTTCTCTTGATGGGCCTGATGAATGTGACGCGCTTACGGCATTCGAAGATTTGTTCGCGAGAAAATTTGATGAGGAGTAGCCGCACGTGATCGTTATCAAGGGAGTCCCCGCGAGTCCGGGGATCGCTATCGGCCGCGCATACGTTCTCGAAAACGAAGAGATCGTTATATCGCGCATTGATATTCCCAAAGCGAAAATCCGTGCGGAGGTGAAGCGCTTTAAAATGGCGCTTGAAGCGACCCATCGCGACCTTGATGCAACTGAAAACAAGGTTCTTAAGATGCTCGGAAAGGAGCACGCGCGACTGATTGATACGCACCGGTTGATTCTGCGCGACCCGTTAATCACGAAGGATGTGCCCAAGCGCATTCAGGATGAGAAGGTTAACGCCGAGTTTGCGCTGTCTGAAGCGCTGGAAATCGTGAATCAAGCCTTTGAGAAAATGCAGGACGAATTCTTCAGAGAACGGCGGCACGATTTGTTCGATGTCGGTAAAAGACTGCTGTCCCATCTTCTTAAGACAGAAAAAAGAAGTTTGTCCGATGTGAAACGGCCTTCCATCCTTGTCTCACGAAATCTGCTGCCGTCGGACACGCTTAATTTAAAAGACAACAATGTTCTTGGTTTCGTGACGGATCTCGGCGGCAAAACCAGCCACACGGCGATTCTCGCTCAAAGCATGGAAATCCCCGCTGTTGTCGGCCTTTCCGACGCAAGCCATCGCATAAAAACAGGCGACGAAGTAATTCTGGATGGAGAGCAGGGTCTCGTCATCATCCATCCGAGCCCTGAAGCGGTCGTTAAGTATGAGAAGGTCAAACAACGCTCTTTGAAGGAAGAGGAGGCGTTGGAGCGCTTGCGGGGAATTACTGCCGCAACTTCCGATGGGAAGCGGTTTAAGATGGCGGTAAATCTGGATGCGCCCGAAGAACTCAAGGCCGTTCTCCAGCTTAAAACCGACGGGATCGGATTATTCCGTACGGAATATTTATATTTAAAC
>JBFIEP010000056.1:0-10192 GCA_041603335.1 Elusimicrobiota bacterium
AAGGACGAGATTCGGCATTTCTCTAAGCGCCAACTGCAAACCCTCGGCTCCATCGGCCGCTGTCGTAACCTCATAGCCCTTTTCACGCAAAATAAATTGGAGGATGTCGCGGTAATCTTTATTGTCATCAACCACAAGCACGTGAGGATTTTCCACCGGCAATTCCTCAACCTCCGGCAAGGGCTCTATCACCGGCGAGGGCTCTATCACCGGCGAGGGCTCTATCACCGGCGGAGGAGCCGTCGCAACGGGACCGCCGCTCGTGCCCGCTTGTAAAATCGCATCAAGTTCGGATATGAACTCGCTGGCATCGTCTGGAATTGATGGCGTCATGACGGCCCCCTTGAAGCAGGTAGCGCAGGCTCCATGGACGACTTCGGTGCACTTTCGGCACGCGCTTGGGGATCGTAGCCCTTCGCAACAGCGTCCCGTTGATCAACGACCCCCCGCCGCACCAATTCCCGCAGAGAGGTATCCACACTAAACATTCCAAGACGGCCGCTCGATTGGATCACGCTTGGAAGCTGGTGCGTATTCCCCTCCCGGATAAGATTTGAGACGGCGTGGGTTCCGATCATCATGCCTCGTGCAGCGATCTGCCCGCGACCATCTTTTCGCGGCACGAGAATCTGCGACAAAACCCCTTTGATGGATTCGGCAAGCTGCACACGGACCTGCCGGTGTCTCTCAGCGGGAAAAACATCAATGATTCTATCGACGGTCTGCGCGGCCTCGGATGTATGCAGTGTCGCAAAAACCAAATGCCCGGTCTCGGCCGCGGATAACGCAAGCGAAACGGTGTCCAAGTCCCGCATCTCTCCGATCAGCAGGACATCGGGATCCTGCCTCAACGCGTGCCGCAAGGCGTCGGAAAACGAACGCGTATCACGCCCCAGTTCCCGCTGACGGATGACGGATTTTCTCTTGGGGTATACATATTCGACGGGGTCCTCGATCGTGATAATATGGCGCGCGTAGTTTTGGTTAATGTGCTCAATAAGACAGGCCAAGGTCGTGGTTTTTCCAGATCCCGTCGGCCCCGTCACAAGCACCAAGCCCCGGGGAAGTTCGGCCAGCGCCAGTGCAGTCGGTCCCAATCCCAAATAGGCGGGCCGAGGAATTTCCGTCGGCACAATGCGGATAACCGCCTCGCTGACTCCCTGCTGCATCATCACGTTAAGCCGGAACCGCCCTAACCCCTGAATCGAGATGGCGGAATCCAGCTCGAGGTTCGCTTCAAATCGGGCCATTTGCTCGTCGCGGAGGGTGGAATGAATCAGGGACGTGCAGGATTCGGCGGTGAGAGAAGCCATGCCGGGCATCTCGATCAGGTCGGAACCCATCCGCACGATGGGCGGACGCCCGACGGTTAAGTGGATATCGCTTGCGCCCTGCTGGACGCCGGCCTTGAGTATCTCAATGAGTTTCATGAACGCGGCTCCTATGAACTCGTAAGTGAACACGAACGTATTCGAGCAGCTCGGACAAGACAAAGGGCTTGGGCAAAAAACCCTGCGCCCCGGCTCGAAGTCCGGCAAGCCGGCTATCCAGGTCATGCCGGCACGACATAATGAGGATCGGGACGTCCCATCCCATCGTTTTGCGCAACTGGCGGCAAACGTTTAGACCGGAACCGTCCGGGAGAAGGATATCCAGGAGAATGAGATCAGGCCGACCGGCCGCACAATGCGCCAAGGCCGAATGGGCGGTCTCAGCCATCTCGACGGCATACCCCTCCCGGCGCAGCTTGTGCCGCACCGACCGAAGAATGTCCCAGTCGTCGTCGACGACGAGAATCCGGGCTTGCTTTTTTTTGAGTTCGCTCATGATCCCGCTCCGACAATGAGCGTATCTGGAAACACATCAACTTCCCGTCAACTAGCGCACACGTCCCTTTCAATTGCCCGCTAGAGGGTAATGACGCCCAGCCCCAATTCCTGAAACACCGGAGTTTCCACGGGGCGGGGGGGAGCCAAACTAAATGCGACCAATGAGATGATGACGAAGACCAAGACCAGGATAAGGGTGATCTTCGTCCACGACATGAGCGGGACCCGATTCTCACGCATGAGACGCGCACGCAAGCCATGCCGCCGCTGTATAACGGGTTGAGGCCGCTTCCTATCGACGCCCCGTCCTGCACTCTCTCTTTGTCTAGGCATGATTCCCCCCGTTAGCGACGCAGCGTATCCTTGATGCACTCCAAGGACGCGTAAATCCTGCCCATCACCTCAGAATCAACAGAACCCGAACCACTTGCCGCAGTGCCCAAAAGCCGCTTCAAATAAGTCCCCTCGAAACTTAAATGCCCGAAGCCGTGCGCCTCGCCGGAGCGGGTCAGTCTCGCGGCAAACCGGCTTAGCCTTCGCGCGCTTTCTCCGTTGGCCCCCTCTTCCTTCAGCCTCTTCGCGTCACGGTAGGCCTGGAACAGATCCCCCCGGCAATTGTGGACGTAATCGCGCGTGATCTCTTCCTCCAAAGCCTCGGGATCCGCCCACTCCTCCAAGGACTTCTCTAAATTCCGTTTCATAACCGCCTCTCCAAGCCATTCAGAGGATGTGAGTCGAAGATCAAGCTAGTTTCAACACCCCGTCAATTCAAATTCATATATCGAGCATGACCAATGCGGTTATCGACACGTACTAATTATTGTTATACTCCCGCCCATCCTATGCCTTATAAAATCATGCTTGCCGATGATGATCCAGACATTAGTCGCGTGATTGACGCCTGGCTCAAGAAAGAAGACTACTCGGTAGTCCATTGCTACTCGGGCCAGGAATTTCTCGCCAAACTCGAAACCTCCAAGCCGGATCTCATTTTGATGGACGTACTCCTCGGCGATGCGGACGGTTCCAATCTCTGCAAACAACTGCACGAAAACCCAACCACCCGGCACATCCCGGTGATTCTGATGTCTGCCAACCGGACAAGGGACGAGGACATGATTTCGGGTCTAAAAGGCGGAGCCGACGACTATCTGCTCAAGCCGCTTAAGCCCGCGATACTGCTCGCCAAGATCGAAACAGTCCTTCGCCGCATGAGGGCACCCGCCGAATTGGGCGAAATCCTGCGCCGCCACGGTCTTACACTCGACGTTTCCAAGCGGACGGTGCGAAAGGGTAAAAAGGAAATTCATTTGCCGCGCAAAGAATTCGATCTTCTGACGGTTTTACTTAGAAGGTCGGGGAAGGTCGTATCCTCGAAGTATTTACTGGAAACGGTTTGGGGGCACGAGCTGGAAGACTACAACGATCCGCACACGGTACAAGTACACCTTTCCCGTCTGAAGAAAAGACTCGGCGGCTTCGCCGTTCGAATCAAGACCGTCGTCGGCTCCGGCTACACCATCGAATAAACCCATGAGGGCAAAGCAACAAAAAAAGATCAAGGTCCTGCTCGTTGATGACCATCCCGTTGTCCTTGACGGAATCACCGCCGATTTCAAAGGAAGGAAGGACATCACCATTGCCGGAAAAGCGACCAACGGAAAGCAGGCGATTGAGAAAGCAAAAAAACTTGCGCCCGACGTCATCGTGCTGGATGTCAGCCTGCCGGACATGAACGGCGCGGAGCTAACGGTCCGATTGCGAAATATCATCCCAAAGGCAAAGCTCTTGGCATTCAGCAACCATTCAAACCCCGAGCATGTCATGCGAACGGTGCGCGCCGGTGTGCGCGGCTATGTGGTAAAGGACCGAAGCCCCGAGGAACTGGCTCTCGCAATCCTGGCCGTTCATGCGGGCAAGCTGCATTTCTCGGAAGCGGTATCCGACTGCATCCTTCGACTGGAGGCCCCCCCCGGCGATAAGTCCCTGCTCAGCGTGCGTGAAAACGAAGTCCTGCGATTTGTCGCCCAAGGCTTGGTCAATAAAGAGATTGCTCAAAAACTAGGGATCGGCGTGCGTACTGTGGAGATGCACCGTGCCAGTCTCATGCGAAAACTTAAAATCCATACCGTCGCCGGTCTCACCCGCTACGCCATCGAAGAAGGTCTTATTACTCTGTAGGCCTCTCTGCCGTCATTCCAATCCGGCTACCGTAGTAGCCCTACCGTATTTAATTAGCGCCCTCCCAGTGCCATCCTGAATTGTCTCCCCCGGCCTCCCATAGTCATAATAGGCTCCCGCTGAAGAAGAAATCCTACCCAGCGACACAAGGAGCGAACCATGAATAAGAGTAAAGCGAAACCCAAGATTCACTTTGACTACCCAAAAAATGACGAGGCGATCACGGGGCCTGCGTATGCAGCCCGGATTGAGGCGGAAGTGCCCGGAACCGTCGAGGTATCCATAGACGAGGGACCGTGGAAACCGTGCCGCCAGGCGGCGGGTTACTGGTGGTACGACTTGGACTGCTCCAAACCCGGCAAACACAAAGCGGTCGCGCGAATCCGCGACGGAAATCGCCCGATTACGACCGGTCCCCGCAGGTTTAAGACGAAGGGAACGAGAAGGGCCGCGTGATGCCTTCTCGTCGACATTCCAGCGAAGATCTCTGGGGGATTGTCCTCGCAGGAGGGCAGGGAACACGCGCTACGCGCTCCCGGTCCATGCTGAAGCAAACGCTGCAGCGGGCCGAGCGGGTCATTGCGCGCAAACGCTTGATGACCGTGGTCGATGCCGCCGACGTCAAAAAGCTCAAGCCGCAGTTGGAGGACCGCTCCCCTCACACGATTATCCGGCAGCCAAAAAATCTGGATACCCTGCCGGGGATGCTCCTGCCCCTTATGCACATTTTAGCCCGTGATCCCGAAGCCCTCGTTGCCGTTCTTCCCTCCGATCATTTCGTGCTGCAGGAAGAGCGGTTCATGAAACACATCGCGGCGGCGGCGGCGGCGCTCATGAAATTGCCCAACCGGGTTATTCTTCTTGGAATTCGCCCCGACACCGCCGAAACGGGTTATGGCTGGATAGCCCCCAGTCAGCGCATTTCAACATCGGATGGATTCGAGTTTTTTCGAATTCAGAGCTTCCGGGAAAAACCCCCTCTCAAAACCGCGGAAGAATTCCTCCGGCAGGGAATGCTCTGGAACAGTTTCGTCACCGTAGCCCGTGCCGAGACCCTTCACAAGCTCGCGTGGTCCTACCGGCCCCGGATCGCCGAACGCTTCGAACGGATCCGCCGCAGTGTGGGCAGCTGGCGCTGCGCGTCCGTCACCGCCAAAGAATACCGCGGCATGGAATCTGCAAATATCTCCAAGGATGTTTTTGAGTGCAACCCGCCAAACGCCGCCGTCATGCCGATGTCCGGCGTCTTATGGAGCGACTGGGGAAACCCCGAACGCATTCAAACGACGATGAGCCAGCTCAGTAGATTCACGCGATCGGTCCAAAGCGGCCGTTAGCGGACTGCCGCAGCAGCGCAAAAAACGCGGCCGTAGAGCATTAGTCCTCATCCCGTACAATCCAAATGGAAATCGAAAATCCATTCCGGCACGCTAGGTGACCGGGTTCTAGGAAAGTGACGATATTGACCATGAAAATTCTGCTGATTGAAGACAATGACGCCGACTCCCGGCTGATCAAAGAACAACTCAAAGAAATTGAGGGGCAGCCCTTCGAGATTGAAAGAGTCGATCGACTGCAGCGCGGAATCAAACGACTCGAGAAAAACTCAACGGATTTAGTGCTCCTTGATCTCTCACTCCCGGACAGTGATCGGGAGGAGACGCTGCGGGAAATTCATAAACAATGCGGGCATCTCCCCATTGTGGTGCTCTCGGGCCATGACGATGATCGCCTTGCCTTCGAAGCGGTCGGCGCGGGCGCGCAGGATTACCTGGTGAAGGGGCGCTTCGACGCCCAAATGCTGTGGCGCTCGATGCGCTACGCTCTCGAACGCAAAAAATCCGAGCAGACGCTGGTTAAGAGCAATGCCCAACTCACCAGTCTAATCCAGGCGATCCCGGAAATTGTCTTTCTCAAAGACAACGCAAACCGCCTGGTCCTGGTAAACAATGCCTATGAGACCCTTGTGGGGAAAAAATCCAAGGACCTTGTCGGCAGGGAAGAGACGGAACTCCTTCCGCCGGATTTGGCCGAGGCCTGCAGAATAAGCGACGAAACCGTTCGTCGAACCCGCACCCCGGTTCATCTCCCCGAATCCTTCAAGCTCCCCGGAGGCAGGGAAATCATCTACGACGTCGTTAAGGTTCCGGTCATCGGCAAGGACAACGAATTATTGGGGATAGTCGGGGTCAGCCGCGACATCACAGATCTGAAACATCGGGAAGAGGCATTATCCAAAGCCCTGAAAAAGGCCAAAGCGGCCGATGAGATCAAGTCTGAATTCCTGGCCAAGGTCAGCCATGAATTGCGCACGCCTCTCAATGCGATTCTCGGAATGACGGCCCTTCTGCTCGACACCGAATTAACAGACGATCAGCGCGATCTCACGTCAACCCTGCAGCGATCCGGAGACAGCCTCCTCGTTCTCGTCAACAACCTGCTTGATTTCTCAAAATTACAAGCCGGTAAGATGCGGCTGGAACCCATCGACTTCGAGATTCGTCCGTTTCTTGAGGACACCCTGGAGCTTTGCGCCTACGAGGCTCAAAAAAAGCAGGTGGAAATCGCCTCCACCATCTCTTCTTCGGTGCCCGCGCGGCTGCATGGGGATGCCGGCAGGCTGCGGCAGGTACTGGTAAACCTTCTCGCCAACGCGGCAAAATTCACCTCGGAAGGCGAGATCATCCTCCGTGTGGAGCTGGAAGAAAAATCCGGGGAGGATCTGCGGATAAAATTCTCGGTACGCGACAGCGGGAAGGGGATCTCGAAGGCATCCCAAAAGCAATTATTTAAATCCTTCAGCCAACCGACTTCCCGCGGCAGGCGGCGGTCCAACGGCGTAGGATTGGGATTGGCCATCTGCAAGCAGTTCGTTGAACTCATGGGAGGAGAGATCCACTGCGAAAGCAGCCCCTCGCAGGGGTCTACCTTTTCTTTCTTCGCCATGCTAAAGCAGGCTGCCGGTTCGGGCCCGCACCTTCCGCCCCAAACGCTGGAAGGTCTCCGGGTTCTCGTGGCGGCTAAAAATACCGCCGTCCGAAATTCAATCGTCGAGCAGTTGTCGCAATGTAAAATCCGGGCCGATTCCGCCGAGAACTCACAGGAGGTCCTGAAAATGAGCAAGGAGGCCTTAAAGGCCAACGACCCCTACGACTGCGTGATCAGCGACGCACAGATGACCGATATGGATAGTCTCGAACTGGCGCGCAGGATGGGCAAACATGCCGCATTAGCGAAGACCCCGATTAT
The DNA here is from genome assembly GCA_041603335.1 of Elusimicrobiota bacterium. GTDB lineage: Bacteria > Elusimicrobiota > Elusimicrobia > UBA1565 > UBA1565 > UBA1565. Next base: position 7,260 of record JBFIEP010000056.1, read on the forward strand.
TGCCCTCTCGTTCTTAGACGAGTTAGTGCCGCGAAGCACGTGGCGCCGGGCCGGAATCGAGGCCTGGCTCCACAAGCCGGTCCGGATGACCCAATTGGAAAGGCTCCTGGAACGGCTGGCCGAAGGTCTGCCCACAGACACGGAAGAGCGTCTGCCCCAAACGCCTCTCTTTCAAAAACGGCATTTTCGCATTCTTTTAGCCGAGGACAATATCCCGAATCAAACGGTCGCACTCCGACAGCTCAAGAAACTCGGATACGAAGCGGATGCGGTTGCAAACGGACTCGAAGCTGTCGAGGCCGTCTCCCGCATCGCCTATGATCTGGTGATCATGGATTGCGACATGCCCGAGATGGACGGCTATGAGGCCGCCGCCGAGATTCGCCGCCGGGAAACCGGGAAAAGACGCCTGCCGATTATCGCCATGACCGCCTACGCCATGCCCGAGGACCGGGAACGGTGCTTTGAGGCCGGCATGGACGATTATCTGGCAAAACCCGTCTTCCTGCGCAATCTCGTAGAACTTCTGGAGAATTGGGACAGGCCGGTGGACTTCAGGTCTCTCTCGAAACTGCAGGAAGAATCAAAAGAGGGAGGCTTCGTTTGGCGCGTAATCGAAAATTACTTAAGCCGCACACCCCGCCGGATCAGGAGCATTAAAAGAGCACTCGCCCGGAATTCCCTGCCGGAACTGTCTCAAGAAACCGAGGGGCTTATAGAAGCCAGCGAACGAATTGGCGCACGCAATATGTCCAATATTGCAGACCGCCTGTACCAAACCGCAGAATCGGGAAAAATAGATTTGGCCGCGTGCTTCATTGACGATCTCCAGGACGAGTTTGCACGCATCAAGGCTTCACTCGGGAGCGAATTTTCGCACAACTAAAATCTTTTTGCCGACGATGTAAGGCTTTGTTGAAGGAAAGTTAACATCCCGCCTGATACTTTTCCGAGTGAGGGGCAAATGATTAAGAGGTCGGCGCACAAAGAAGACCTTGAAATGCTCGACGATGATCTTATCGCCGACTTTCTGCACGGCTGTAAGTTGAATCTCACCGCCGCCTATGCGCGTGCGCGCGTCCTGCGCACGGAGGGCGCGCGGGGAGAAAGCGGGGAGAGCCTGAAGAAATTCGCCCACCGCCTCGCCGGTTCGGCGGGGATCTACGGGTACAGCAGCGTCGGAGTGGTCGCGCTCCGTTTGGAAAATTTAATGCGGGTTTTAGTCCGGCGCCGTCATCCGGTAAGCGCACACTCCATGACCAAGATTTTGTCCCTGCTCGACACGATCTCGAAGACATTAGGGTTTGCCCCGGGGGGACCGTCATGACCCGGCCGCGGGTCTTGATCGTTGAAGACGATCCGGCCATCAGCCGGATTGTGGAACAGACTCTGGAAAATGCCGGCTACGAGACCGCCCTCGCCGAAACAAAAAAAGAAGCGCTTGAATCCGTAGGGGCCCAACTTCCCGATCTCATCCTCCTCGACATTTCCCTCCCGGACAGCTCCGATTTGAAACTATGCCGGGAACTAACCCATACAAACAAAGCATCTCCGCCGGTGATCATCATGACTTCCAAACAGGACACGATAACCCAGCTTCGCGGCTTTGAGGCGGGTGCCGAGGCTTTCCTCATCAAGCCGTTTTCCCGCGAAGAGCTGCTTAATTGTGTTGGGGTTCAATTCATGAAAGCCTGAGGATGGAGGCAGAACAATGGCTGCGATAGAAACCGAAAAAAAACGCATTTTAGTCGTCGATGACGACGAGGATGTCCGCCGCGCGGCCCGGGCTACGCTGGAGCGCGCCGGCTTTACGGTCGAAGACGCCGAAAGCGCCCGGGGCGGGCTCGATCAGTGCAGTCAGCATAAACCGGATCTCGTTCTGCTTGATGTTTGCATGCCCGAGGAATCCGGGTACTCGATGTGCCGTGATCTGCGCTGGAGCTACGGCTCCGACATCCCGATCCTCTTCATGTCGGTACGGGGAGATCTCGACAGCCGGCTGACGGGATTTCGTGCGGGCGGTCAGGACTATATCGCAAAACCCTTCCGTCCGGATGAACTGATCGAGCGCGTACGCATGAACCTGCGGCTCAAGGAAGCCCCCCCGACGCAGGAGATGGAGGAAGCGGAGGAAGAGGAAACCCCGAAACAAAAAACGCGGACACGGTGGGACCTCCCTGATATGATCCGGCAGGATCTGCGCCTACCGCAGGCCGCAATCCACGAAGCCGTCGATATCATGCGCGAATCCAACCCCAAAACAGCCGCCGAAACAAAACTTCTTCTCCGGTGCTGCGAGGACTCCGCAAGGATTATGGTCCTGATGTTTAAGGATCTGATCGCACGGTCGCAGGCCCAAGCCGGGGAGATGGTTGTGGAGCGCCGGCCTGTACCTGTATCGGAATTATTCACGAGCCTGAACAATCTCTTCTACCCGATCGCGCTCAAGCGCGGACTCTCGCTCGACACCTCCACGGGAATCGGCGTGACCGTTCATACAGACGAGCGGCTCGCACTCCGCATTCTCGCCAACCTTGTCGATCACGCATTCACAACAAGCCAACGCGGAGAGAGCGTCAAACTGCGATGCGAGAAGAAGGACGCGATGATTCGATTCACAATCTCCGACCGGGTTAGCGAGAACGAGTCCACCGGAAAAAAGTCGGAGATACCCCCGGGGACTCCAAAGGATCTCTATCGTGAATTAGCCTCGGAGGAATACGAACCCTGCCTGGCTTTCTGCCGGACTGCGACAGAGGCGCTGGGAGGGAAGGTTTGGGCGGAGGACCGGGGCAATGGGGGCGGACGGTTCCTCTTGGAACTTCCGGCCGAGCCGTCTGAAGATGGGGACAATAAATGGTGGAAGAGGGGTTTTCACTGGGATTGGAATCCATTCCCCTCTCCTCCGTCGATCTGATTGAAACGGGAGCCAA
>JBFIEP010000057.1:0-10179 GCA_041603335.1 Elusimicrobiota bacterium
CGCCGCCGCAGCTCCGCGACCCGCGCCCGCTACCGTTGCGGCAACCGCTCGAGTAGAGAAACTGAGAACTCCTGTTGGAACGAAATTATTCTCGATCATGTACTCATTCGCGCCAGTGGCGGCAACAACAGCATCGAGATCGCCATCTTCATCAAAATCCGCCAATGCGATTCCGCGCGAGTCTAGGTTTGATACAAGAACAGTAATCTTGTTAAATGCTCCGCCTCCTAAATTCTCCATGACAACATCGTTTTGGGTATTGGAATTGGAGATCCATAAGTCCAGATCACCGTCATTATCAGCATCCCCCCAAACCGCACCGTATGAGAACTGGGAGCTTCCGGTAGACGTTGCGATATAGGACTGAGCGGTCGCGGCGTTGGATAACGTCGAGCGAAGGTTTTGCTGGTCCGAGGTCGTTAAAGCGAAATACCACGTTACGCGGGGGTCGAGAGGTGCTATATCGGTAGAGACGATAAGCCCTTCGACAACACTCGTTGAAATTACATGATCAATAGAGAGTGTGTCGTAAACGGATTGAGAATCAATCGGAAACGTCGCGTAGCGAATATCCCAGTTATTCGAGGCTCCCGCAATCCCGACCTTAGGGGATGTCCACTGCAAACGAACTGTTTGAGAGGAGTGCCCGATCCCGGTGTTAACGATTGCGACGGCGCTTAAATCGGTTACATTGACCGGCTGATCAAACGCTGTCCCGAAGCTTCCATTAACGCCCCCATTGGCACCTAAGCTTCCGAGGTTCGCCGAATAGGTAATTGTCGAAACGTTCGTCCCTGTAAATACAATCGCGGCCCGTCCGGCACCGCCGCCGCCGCCGCCGGCCCCAGGACCCCCGCCGCTAATTCCACCGTTTCCGCCATCAACCGAAATCGATCCGCCTCCCGCCATATTTACGGTTTGAATATAGATCGCACCGCCGGCACCGCCGCCGCCTGCTCCTTGCCCGGAGTTGGTTCCATTGCTTCCATCGGCGGTGATTGTTCCCGAAAGATCCAGTGTTCCGCCAACCGACAAAAGAACCAAACCACCGCCAACGCCGCCAGTCCCCACGGTACTCCCGTCCCCCCCTCCGCCGCCGCCTGAGCCGTGAAGAATAGGGGCACTGATAGAATCGTCACTGCCGCCGCCTGCCGCGCCGCCGCCGCCCGCGCCGCCAACACCGCCGTGGCCGCCGCCGCCGCCGCCTTCATTGGCGCCGACACCCCCGGCACCCGGCTGCGAACCTAATCCAACTATTCCCGGAGGGCCGGCCGCAGCGCCTCCTGCAAAACCATCGCCATCTACGTTAATCGTTGCGCCGGACGCGAAAACAAAATCGCCTGTCGTCACGATGTTAACCTTCGCGACGCCTCCGTTGTTGTGATCAATCGCTCCACCGCTAAGAACCGTCACGGAAGTTAACTGCAATTCCACGGCGGTATCCTGCAGGAGCGTTGCACCACTGCGAATTTCAAGATAGCCGCTTTCGATGCCCGTAGACATTCTCAATATTGGGCTGTTGCCCCCACCGAGCGTAAGCGTCTGGAAAACAAGCGCCGGTGAACTCGCAGAAACCGTCACCGTCACAGAAAGGTCAATCGTCACGTCATCCCCTACCCCCGGGACCACGGCTCCCGACCAATTCGCCGAGTCATACCAATTGTCACTTCCGCCGCCGCCCACATAAGAAACAGATGCCGCCCAAGACGTGGCGAAGCCGCCGCTTAAAAGAGCGGCGGCTGCAAGAAGCGCGCGGAATATTGGAAGAAATCGCATAAAGGCTATCTATAAAGAAGAGTAGCCTCAAAACCGAACTAAATCACGAATGAATCCTGAAGAGGAGGGGTTAAAAAAAGTGCTTATTTTTTAACCTATTTTCCAAGCCGTGAGCGTCGCTCAAGCACCTTGACGCGCGCAAGCAGCATTTTACTGTCAAACGGCTTGGTGAGATAGTCGTCGGCTCCCTTTTCATAACCCGACACCTGCTCTTCAACCAAAGCCCGGACAGTCAGCATGAGGATCGGCAAATCCTTTAATGTGCCGTGGTCGCGCACCTTGCGCGTCAACTCAAGACCATCCATGTTCGGCATGTTTAGATCCAGAACTGCAATATCAATTTTCTTTTTTTGAAGGGCTTCCCAACCTTGGGCGCCGTCTTCAACCGGGACTACGGCATACCCGCCTTGTGTGAGAATTTCAGTGACAAGCTCACGAAACATTTCATCGTCGTCTGCGACCAAAACTGTTGCCATAATCAATTCTCCCGGAAGGCGTAGCCAACGCCGTATATCGATTGGATCATCGAACCAAAACGCCCCAACTTCCGACGCAGCGATTCGATGTGTTTATCTACAGTCCCCGGTCGTATATCAATCGCCTTTCCCTTGGAAACCATTTCGAGAATAAAACCCCGGTCCAACGCTTTTCCGGGCTGCTCTAAAAAAAGTGCGAGGAATTGAAACTCGGTGGGGGTCAATCCGCTAACGGGAACCCAACGCGTTCGCGTTCCTTTGACCCACGCTTCCTGCCGCGATCGATCCATCTTCACTTCACCGCCTGGAGACTTAAGAATATCGAGTGCCGAGGCAAGACTTGGAAGCATCCGACGGAGATGGGCTTTCAGCTTCGCCGTTAACAAACGATCATCGAGGTCGTGGTAAAAGTGATCATCGCAACCCGCCTCAAGCGCATCAATCACTTTCTCAGGATCGAGATTCGAATCAGACGTTAGGATGATCGACACCTTCATGGAAGCGGCCTTCAGGCGCTTAATCCCTTCAGGCACCTGGGCTTTTAAGACATTCCAATCCAGCAGCACGATCCCAAAGCGTTCCCGCGCAACTTCGGCCTTAAGAGTCTCATAGCGTGTTTGCGGAGATACCTGCCATCCTTCACGGGACAAGGCGGTTTCCCACCGTCGCAGGCGGACCGTATCGGCCCCAAGAATCCAAAATGTAAGCTGCGACATTAGTCGAGCGGCTTATCCAGCCCTGATAATTCCAACATATATTTCGCCATCAATCTCCAATCGACCGGCTTATGCATAAGCCGGATATACGGATCGTTTTTCGGCACAATCTTCTGCGCCTCCGAAGGCGGCATACCGGTCACAAAAATAACAGGCAGATTTCTCGGGATATAGGATGAAGCCCGCAATTTTTTTAGGGCATCCACACCCGTTCCAAACCCCGGCATTTCGATATCGGAAATGATCAGGGATAGATTCATTCCCTCGGCTTGAATAACCGACTGCGCCGCATCCTCCGCGCATGTCACGCGATAACCCGCACTTTCAAGCTTGGCAACCAGCATGTCGCGAATCAATGGATCATCATCCACCACAAGAATAAAATTACGTCCCGGCGGCGGCTTGAAAACCCCTCCGCGCGGAGTGCCTGCCGCCGGACGCGCTGCCGGCTGGGCCGCCGGTTGGGCCGGCTGAGCTGGTTGAGCCGCGGGCCGTGCTTGCGGCGGTTGTCCGGGCTGCACTGCGGGACGCGCTTGCGGCGGTTGTCCGGGCTGCACCGCCGGGCGTGCTTGCGGCGGTTGTCCGGGCTGCACCGCCGGGCGTGCTTGCGGCGGCTGTCCGGGCTGCACCGCCGGGCGTGCTTGCGGCGGCTGTCCGGGCTGTGCTGCAGGGGGAGTACCCGCCGGAGGCTTTCCCTGCAGCATCGCAATAGCCTGGTCGATCGTCGCCGCTGGAACACCCTGCTTTACGAGCTGGGCCTTCAGCGACGCAACAGGATATTTCGCGCTATGAAGCTTAATATACGCGACGATTTGTTGCAGCGTAGCCATAATTTACACGCAAACGACGACACGTCCGGCTCCAAGGGAAACCGGACTGTCGGCGCCTATGTATTTAGAGTTTAGTCCCGACCAGTACAAAAATCAACAACGATTTGTTACGAAATCGATCAAATCGGCTTATCAAAATGACTCAAAAACGGTGCTTAAGCCCTGTCCAACTCCAATACAGAGCGTCGCCAAGCCCCGCTTTGCACCCCGACGACGCATTTCGTGAAGTAGCGTCGTCGTGATCCGCGCTCCACTGCATCCAAGTGGATGGCCCAAGGCGATGGCGCCGCCATTGACGTTCAACTTCGCCGCATCAAGCTCTAGTTCCTTTAGGCACCCCAACGATTGAGCCGCAAAAGCCTCATTGATCTCAAAAAGGTCGAAATCCGAGATTTTTAAAGAAAGCCGATCCATAATTTTTCGCGTTGATGACACCGGACCGAGCCCCATCACCCTAGGGTCGACCCCCGCAGAAGCCGCACCGCGCCAGACGGCCATAGGCTTAAACCCTGCCTTCTCCGCAGCCTTTGCTTCCATAACAAGCAAAGCCGATGCCCCATCATTCAGGGAGGAACTGTTTCCCGCGCTTACCGTTCCGCCTTTTCGAAACGCCGCCTTTAAAGCGCCCAATTTTTCCAAACTCGTATCACGCCGGAAAGTCTCGTCGGTATTCACCGTAATCGGGTCCCCCTTTCGCTGGGGAATTACGACAGGAACGATTTCTTCAGAAAATACTCTGTCGGACGCCGCTGCGGCTTTCTCATGGCTGGCGAGGGCAAATTCGTCCTGCGCTTCACGCGAAATGGCATGACGCTCGGCAACATTTTCAGCGGTCTCACCCATCGCCTCAAGTGGAAATCTTTCTTTTAGCTTCGGGTTGGGAAAACGCCACCCTAACGCCGTGTCATAGGCGGTTACATTTCCAAATCCAAAGGCCTTTCCGTTTTTCGGAAACGCCCATGGCGCACGGCTCATGCTCTCCACGCCGCCAGCCAAAAACACATCGCCTTCACCGGCAATAATGCCGCGCGCGGCGGCGTTGATCGCCTCTAGTCCGGAAGAACACAAACGATTAACCGTACAGCCCGGTACCGAATCAGGCAGCCCGGCGAGCAATACCGCCATGCGTGCGACATTGCGATTATCTTCGCCCGCCTGATTAGAGCAACCGAAATAAACATCGGTGATTCGTTCCGGTTCAAGCGCGGGGACCCGATCCATTAAACCGCGAATCGCCGTCGCCGCGAGATCGTCCGGTCGCACGGAGCTTAATTGCCCCCCATGCCGCCCCATGGGCGTTCGTACAGCTTCCACTATTACAGGCGTTCGCGTCGTCATCGGCGTCTCTCCCTCTCCCATTCAAACGGCCCCCGCGGCCACAACAACCCCATCTTAGCCGCGAGATCAACATCTTCAGGACCGGCCACTCCCTCATCAACAATGCGGTGGGCTTCTGCGAAAACATTCTTAAGGACAGTATCGAAAATTTCCGCAGGCTGCACCGGCCGCGAATCATAGTGTTCTACAAGTTCTCGCAGGATGGGATTTCCCGTACCGCTTGGAAAGTCCCCGTACAGATAATATCCCGCTCCGGTCGCGCGCCCAAGCACATGGTGGCTTAAAAGCGAATACGTCAATGCCGACGGCTTTAGGCGATCCGGCCGTTCTAAAAATTCATACACGATTTCGGCAACCGCATAATCGGCCTCAAGACCCAGAAAATCCACCATCTCGATCGGACCCGCCGGGAACCCGCCGAGACTCCGCAGGGCTCCATCGATTCCCGAGGGTGTGCCGGCCCCGTCTGCGACATACTGCAGCGCCGTATGAATGTAGGGCCGGGCAAGGCGGTTTACAACAAATCCTGGGGAATCTTTGCAGCGCAAAGGAACCTTATCCAAACGCGAGACAAATTCAACCGCCGCCGAGACCGACCTCTCACTGGCGTGTTCGTACTGCATCACCTCAACGAGCTTCATGTGATGCGCGGGTTCGAAAAAATGAAGCCCGACAAGCCGCTCCGGGTTCTCGACAGCACGACCGACAACATGAACAGGGATTGCCGTTGACTGCGTGGCGAGCAGTTTTTTCGGATCAAGATACGCATCAATCCGGCGCAACAGGTCCTGCGTATGCCCGGGATCTTCGGTTGCGCACTCAACCACAATGTCGCAATCCTGGACCCTCGTGATCTGAGTCGCCTTGCGCAGCAAACTAAACGCGGCAGGCTGTTCCGCGCGGTGCAGCCCTTTTAAAACACGCTCCTCAACACGACACAAGGCCTCATCGGTATCGTCGATTATCAGGACGGGCAACCCCTGGAGAAGGCATGCCTGGCTCAGACCCGCGGCAATATTGCCTGAGCCGACAATTCCGATTAACGGCTCGATTAGAGGAAACACAAAGAGCACACCCCGCCCTATCGGAGCGGGTTTAGCTCCTCTTCAACGGCGATCGCGAGTTCCTTTAAATTTAGGGGCTTGTAGAGGATTCGCGTGTCGGGCCGGAATTCAACAAGACGTGCCTGGCGGTCCCGACTCTGGCCCGTCATGAAAATGATGGGGATATTGCGCGTATCGGGATTAGTCCGAAGCAGCGCCTGCGCGGTCCCCCCGCTTAGACCCGGCATATCCAGATCCGATAGGATGATGTCCGGTTTTAAGCGGGGCGCAACGCGGTATAACTCAGCACCATCGGAAACAGTTTCCACTTCATACCCGATCTCTGTAAGAAAATCCATCGCGAGAGACCGTATTTCCGCGTCATCATCGGCAACGAGAATTTTCTTTTTGGGAACTTCACCCATCTCTATCGCTTCCATTCCGACTTCAACAAACCCCAACACTCCTGGTCGATCCATCGTCCGTTGAGCCGCTTATCCGAACGCAAACACCCTTCATAACTGAAACCTATTTTTTTGAGAACCTTACGAAAAGCCCGATTGGAAGGATCAATGCGGGCCCGCAATCGGTGACGGTCTAATTTTCGAAACCCATGCTCTACGAGCACACGACCGACCTCGCTGCCAAGTCCCTTATCCTGTCGGTCAGAAACGATCCAGAAACCGATACTCGCCTGCTCTCTTCGCTCATCATCCATGCCCTGAAGGGACGCGACACCAACCAGGCGGTCATCTTTATGTTCGAAAACTCCCCATGTCTGAGACGATTCATCTTTGCCGGCGGCTGCTATAAAAGAACGGGAATCCTCTTCGCCCTGCACGTTACTCACCCAACTCAAGCGTCTCTTTAGGGAATCACGCGACGCCTCCACCGCAGCATAAAGCGCGGCGGCATCATTCGGGACTAATGCGCGTAAATAGACGCGCCGGGTCTCTAGTTTATCCTTGACCATGCTTACTCCGACTCCGGGCATCCACAAGCAAACGGGCAAAACGCCGTCGCGACATGACCACCTGCACGTGGGAACCCTCGCCGATTTTACGACTTTTATCCCAGACCTCCAATCGCGTATACACCTTGTTTTCTCGACGGCGGACAAGGGTCGCGGTCACTCGCAAATGGGTGTGCATTCCCGCAGGCCGCAAATGCTTGACTAGCACAGCGCCTCCCACAGCCTCTTCGGTTTCCTCAAGATAAGGCGCAAGAAGCATGCGCGACGCGGTCTCCATGTGATAGACCATCGCCCACGTCGAATACAGCGGGTGCTTAACAAGACCCTCTAGATTAGGCTTCATCCATGCCGCAACCTTTACAGGAAGCTCTACTTTAATGCCGCGCTTGAAATGAGCTTTCACGAGTTCCCTCCAGCCGTCAGCTGTAACGCGGAATCAAGAACCTCTTGCGCCGCATCCGAAAATTGCATTCCCTTCGCAGCTTCACGCGCCGCACGCCCCATGCGCTCCAGACCCGCTTCATCGGGAAGAAGTTCCAAAAGGGCTTTCGAGAGATTTTCGCTGCGCTGCGATGGATTATGATACGAAACGGTTCTTCCGTAATCAGGGGAAAGGATTTCCTCAACTCCATAATGATCGCTCGCGAGAACCGGCAAGCCTTCCTGCAAAGCCTCGACAATCGTCAAACCGTAACTTTCGTGCAGTGAGGGAGAAACGAACAGGTTCGCGAGTCGAAAATACGTGCGTTTTTCAAAGGGTGAAAGATAGCCGGGGAAAAAGACGCGCGTCCGCTTAAGCCGGTCAGCCGCACGCCGAACACGGCGCCCATAGGCTTCTCCACGCATAAAGGCGGTCTCTCCACAGACAAAAACAACCGTATCCAAGCCGCGCAATCGGGGAGAGTTCTCGATTTTCGCTAGCCCATCAAGCAGGAGGTCTATGCCCTTTTCCGGAGAAATGCGGCTCATTGTTAAAACGACACGCGTTGCCGGTCCAATTTGATAGCGACTGCGTAAACGGGCCGCTTCAACCGCTACCTCCGCTTCGGAGATCTCTTCTCTCCAGCCTCCCCACGGCACAACACGCAAACGTTTATTAATCGATTCTTCCCCCGGAACATCCAGGTGTTGATAGCATCGCCCTACTGTCTCTCCCATCTGGCGGGAAGGAACGATCAGGGTGTCCGAATGTGCGACTGTTTGCCGCTGTTTTTCGAAAACCAACTGCAAAACATCGGGGACCAGTCCGGATATCCCCCATGAACGTAAATGATCAAACCCGCGCGTCCAGCGCTCGGGTGCAAAAACCCCTTTGAGATAAATTCTGTTGAAAAATTCAACGACATCGACATGCCAGATCGACAAAATGCGATACCCCGCTGCGGAAAGAGACGCCAGGTCCGGCCCTTCGGAAATATCGTTAACAATGACAGTTGTTTCGCGAGGAGGGTAAGAATTTTTATGGGTTAACAGAAATTCAGTCGTCGCGCGCTCGAATTCCCTGCAAAAACGGGCATATCCCAATTCAGAAAGCTTAACGAGGTTGTGTTTTACCCCCGGCTCGGGGAGTTGTACATAAGGGACACCGGCAGCAGGCGTTTCGGGCCCGGAACCCATCGCCAACAGGTTCAAATCCGATTTTTTCGCCCAATGGCGGGTCAATTGAAGGCCCACGGCGGCACCGCCCCCTAGCGGGGTACGGTCCATCGGGTAACCAAGGTGACTTCCTATAAATACAATTCCAGGCATATATGTCTGACATTGATAATTTAGCAGATTCTGTTTACGTTTTTTGCGATTCAAACCCCAGGACCGGAGGCCCAGACAATTGGGGGTCAAATGCCTTCAAAACAAGGACCTCGCGACCCAAGCAAGGAATTGGGCTGAATGATACCCTTCAATTATGAGACGTTTTATCGCATTTGGTCTAGCGACTCTTATTGCCGCGGGGCCCACATCCCCCGCCTGGGCTGCCGGTCGTGCGGTATCTCTTGGTTCCACAGGAAAAACCGTGGCCGTTACCGGTTTTGCGACACCCTTGGGCTCCCCAAGCCCTACCCTTTCCTTAAATGGAGTTGGACCCCTTGGAATTCAGAGCTCTTTACCCACTCTGGCCCCGGCAGATCTTGGCCAGGTTAACGGTGCCGCGCCGGCGAAGACCGTTTCCGCCTCAAAGGTCACGGAAGCTGAATCCACGCCGGCATCATTAAACCCTGAAAATGCCACGGTTTTGGGAGTCGAACTTCCGATTACGCGGGCAGACACCGATAAAACAGTCACCCAAGGCCCACAGACAATTACTGTTGGAGGGGTGACGCAGGCGACACTTAACCCTGCCTCGGAAACCCCGGAAAGTATTACCTATTCCCGCGTTGTCGGGGGAAAACTCGCGGGGAACGGTTTTTCATCCGTTGGAATGAATTCTCTTTACGATGGCACCGTTAACCGGGCCGATCAGGGAAAGGAACCCGCCGCCGTAGAAACTAAGAAACCCCGCCGCTCCCTGCTTCGCGGCATCGGCCGCCTTCTAACGGCCCCTAATCAGCTTTCGATTTTTAAGAAAAAACCCAAGGTCGATACTGAATTTACCAAGGACGATTGGGGCGGCTACAAAGCCTTGAAACCGAAGGCCCTCCCGGAAGGGGCGGGCAAATGGAAGAAACTTAAAGCCGCCGCCGGGATGCACATGGGCTACGGCCTAAAATGGGGCATCAACCTCTTTGCGATAGCCACTGTCCTAGACACCGTTGTCGCCCCCCTGGTCACCGGCGCTCCGTGGCAACTTTTCTTCTCCGAGTCGGCTCTCCAGACATTCGGCCGAACAGAGCTCCTCACCTCATTCGGTCCGACCCAAATCGCCTCTGCAATGGCAGCCGCTCCAGCCTCATTCCTCTTATTAGCTCTTCCGGCAGCGGTTTTTATGGAAGAACTCCGCTACCGCGCAGTTCAATTCGGCAGCTGGTTTATCGGCACGGCGCTGGCACGGCCTGCCGCTTCAAAATTATCTTCCGTTCTTGAAACGATCCC
>JBFIEP010000058.1:0-10161 GCA_041603335.1 Elusimicrobiota bacterium
CCACCTAACAACCGCTACGGCCAACACGGCACCACAAGGAGCCCAATAGTGCCGGTGGCCGAGCACGAGCGTTAGGTGGACTGGAAAAGGTAATGGGTAAGGCTAGTCGAAGAAAGCGTGAAGCTCGGAAAAACTTCTCCGGCATTTCTAGTCATCATCGGACGGGAAAGACTTTTACTCCACCAATGATGCAGATCCCGAATTGGCAGCATTCCTCATGGCATAACGATCGGTTGCCCGAAATGTTGTGGACGGTATTGATCGCTGGAAACGTTGAACGTGAGACTACAATCGCCGAATTTAGAAATGCAGTAGATCATATATTTAACCTCGATAAAGAGGAGAAGTTTTCAGATGTCTCTCATTCAGGGATTGCAAAATTGCCCGTTGAAAAACGAGAGTCGTTTATTGAGAAGATCACTAAGAATCAAGATGTAAAGATGGCACTCGCCCCACTCCTCTTTTTTCCCGACCTCCCTGCATTGGACAGTTGGAAGAAATTTCTAAAAGAACCTGAATCACAGGAAGCTGGGTGGAAGCTACTGGCAAATGCCGTTTTAAAGACCTTAGATCATCAGTCCCAAGAATCAACTGATTGCCGATGGGTGCGTGTGGTATCAATGCTCGTTGCTGATCGCCTCAAATTGCCAACAGAAGAATTAGCGCGGGAGATTGTAGAGTATCCCGACTATGGCGATATGCGAAAAGTTCGCCCATCGGTCCGATCCGCAGAATTAATGTTCCAGCTCGAAGAATCACTTTGGCCGTCTCAATTCTGGGACTTCTGCATGAAAAATTCTCTTTGTATCCCTTTTAGCAATGTCGAAAAATCAGAAGAGCCTGAAATTGGTTACAGCGTCAATTCAATTGCAACCGCATGGACAGATTTGCAGATTTATTTCTTTGAAACGATGGAGACTACGAATTTAAATCCCAAGCATGATGCTGTTTTTAGCATGAGTCTCTATGTCGTAAGAATAGCTGCAGAAGTCTTGAGGCATAAGGCGAAAAATCTGGTAATGTCGCGTCTCGCTCTACGAACGATTGTCGAAATCTATATCACAATGGCATACCTACACAAATTGAACGATGACAAGTTGTGGCATTCATATCGGCGCTTTAGCTCTGGGCAGGCGAAGTTGGCGTTTCTAAAGATTGTTGAGAGTGATTCGGAGACTTCAAGCATCAACCTGGATGAACTCGAACGTCTTGTGAACGAAGATGCATGGATGGAATTTGTTTCGATTGATGTCGGTCACTGGGAAAAGACCAACTTACGTAAAATGAGTGAGAAAGCTGGAATAAAAGATGTCTATGACAACTATTATGCGTGGACTTCAAATTTCTCTCATGGTCATTGGGGGGCGTTACGACTTACAGTTTTCGACACATGTGGAAATCCGTTACATCGATTGCACCGAATCCCGAAAGAGAAGCCAAGCTCGCTAGGGACGGTAGTTCCGGACATCGCAAGAATTTGCGATAAAATTCTAGCGATAGTATCCGAGATTTATCCAGGTAAAAAGTTTCAGATCTCTGAAAAAGCAGCTCCACCATCAAGTGAATCTGAGTTAAAACAAAATGATAATTCCTCCGAGACCACCTAACAACCGCTACGGCCAGCACGGCACCACAAGGAGCCCAATAGTGCCGGTGGCCGAGCACGGGCGTTAGCCTGATCTGAGAAAGAAAACGGAATATGCAATACGGCATTCTACTGCTCATCACATTTACATCTTCGGCCTTTGGGCAAAGCGCTGATGTCAAAAGTGAGGTGGCGATTCGTGAATCTGAGAAAAAGAATAAAAGTGTCGCCGAATTGAATTACGAAAGGGGCACCGCGGCCCTCCAAGAACTAAAGAGCATCGGAATGTCGAATAGAATGTTTCAACTTGATAACGGTATGTACGCCACTGGAAACCTTCGTGATGATTGTAGCGGGGAGTGCGCTGCACCAAAATCCGGGAAATCAAAAAAATCTCTTGGTGTTTGTTCCCTTGTTCAATGTCACTACATCCTTCAGAAGAAATGGTCCCAATTCGGGTATAAGTTTGAAGGCCATGATCGTACTAATGCTATTAGGAAATGTGGATGCTCCGGAGTGAATATAGTGGCTTGTGCAAAGCGTGAGGGGGCTGAAAAAGATTCAGAGGATAAAAATTGGGGTTATGCGTATGGATGGGATGGAAGTTTTTATTCGTGCGGTGGAGCTCCGCTCCCTCCATTAACTCCAAAACAAGTAATTCGTGGGGAATTTCGCCGTTGCTACCGTAATTCTGAGGGCGATTCATCTGGAGAGTGTAAAAAGAAGATGAATACAAAACTTAAAGAATTGAAACGCAAAGGCAAACAATAGATGTTTGGACAGGCTAGCAACCGCTACGGCCAACACGGCACCACAAGGAGCCCAATAGTGCCGGTGGCCGAGCACGGGCGTTCGGCATACTAGTTTCAATTTCTCCCCTTGACAGATATAGCATATACGCTATACTAGTAGGAGCATGAAATATCAGGTTTATTTCTATCGAACAAAAACTGGTCGATGCCAGTCCTGCGACTATGCACGCGCCATGAATATCCAACATCAGGCAAAGTCTAAACGCTGGTTTCAAGCTTTAGCGAAAATGGGCCCCGACCTGCCCGAAGATTACGGGAAACATCTTCACGATGGAGTTTTGGAACTAAGGGTTATTATTCAGCATCATCAACATCGATTTCTTTATTCGTTTTGGAAGAACATCATAGTGGTCACAAACGCATTTTTAAAAAAATCGAGAGCCGTTCCTGAAGCGGAAATTGAAAAATCCCGCAAGGCAATGGCCGACTGGATCAGCCGTAAGGGGTGGGAGGATTTATGAAAAAGAAACGAATCAAGGCCGGGATGTCTCTTGATGAAGTATTTTCAAAAGCAGAGAAAAGTCCTAAATGGAAAGCTGCATATGAAAAGGCCGATATTGAAGTCAAACTTGCTATCCAAATCGCGCAAGCACGAGGACGTGCGAGTTTAACCCAGGCGCAATTAGCCAAACAGATCGGGACAACTCAGTCGGTTATCTCTCGAATTGAAAGGGCTGACCAAAACCTGACGGTTGAGACTTTGTCCAAGATTGCGAATGCACTGCATTCCAATTTGGTTATTCAATTACAGTGAACAGCACTGAAACGCCAAACAGTTAGCTACTACCAACGTGCTATCTCAAGGAAATTATTACCCGCGGCTGCCAAGCAAGAACGTAAAAACCCATAAAAAACAACACCTTTCCCCTGTAACCAAAACCACCTTGCACACCCCCAATCCCCGGCTATACTGTCATAATGCGCTTGCTAATCACCACCTTCCTCCTGGCCGGAATCTCCCTCCTCCAGGACGCCCCCAAAGCCCAAAACCCATTTATAGGGAAGCTTGAAGCCCGCCTCCAAAAACTCAACACCGCCACCCAAGAACATCAAGCCCTTAAACAAGTCCGCGTAAGAATCGTCGACCTCCATAAAGAACTAGGCGCAAATTTCTCCCCGACCATCGGCGGCATCCGCAGCGAAGACGGCATTCTCCTAAGCAGCACCTTCCTTGACGGTCTCTACAGCGAGATAAAAGAGAAAGCCCCCGAGGCGGACAAGGACGCGGTCATGGAAATAGCCGCCTCACAATTTGTCCCGCTCTTCGCGCACGAACTGCGCCACGCAGTCGACGGCGACGAGGTCGGCATCAGCTCCTTCGGCTATCAGGAAAGCGAACTAAGCGCAAGAACCGTCGAAACCCTGGTCCTCGTGGAGGCGATCAACCGGTTCCCCGAAGACTTCCAGTACGAAACCTCTCTGACGAAAGCCCAGTCCGAACTCCTCGGACACTGGAAGAGCAGCGGACCCGACGGGCTGCGCGCATACGACCGGGAAACCGTTGCCGGAAGCTTCCCCTCCCTCGAGCGCGGAGACGATCTTCTAGGCCTAAGCGAACGCGCGGGGCAGGCGAAGAAATTACGCAGCCTCATCAGCCGCGGCCCTCCCGGAGACGATTGGATAGCCCGAACGACGGGAGGATCCCTGGAAACCCGCCGCGATGCGGATCGCTTTATCCTGCAGGGCGAAGAGATAGGATCGATGCTTAAGCGTCTGGATGAAGTGCGCTGGTATTACGTCGAACGGGAACGCGACGCCTGGCAGGCCTGGCGTTCTAATCGAAGCCTTTAAAATCGGCTAAGTACTGCTCGTGCCACAGTTCGAGCATCAAGAGACCCCACAAACGATAGCCGTGATCCCATTCCCGATTTTGGTGCTGCTCCCACATGCGCTCAAGCGCCTTGGGGTCGAAGTAGCCGCGGGAAAGTGCCGTCGGAGACAGCACGCGGTCTTCCCAATATTTTTTTAATTTCCCGCGAAACCAGGGTCCGATCGGAGACCCAAAGCCCATCTTTGGGCGCTTGGTAATCGATTTAGGCAAATGATTATCAAAGGCCCGCTTCAGAATCCACTTGTGTCCTTTAAGCCCTTTGAGCTTCCAATTGCCCGGCATGCGGTAAACCGCTTCCACAAATTCATGGTCGAGAAAGGGTGAGCGGGTCTCCAATGAATTGGCCATCGACGCGATGTCCATTTTGACCATCAGGCACTCGGGCAAATAAGTGGCGAAATCGGTATAGAGCATGCGGTTGACGTAATCCTGCCCCTTCGAGCGTTCGTAAGCGGCCCGAAGATAGCGCTCCGCGTCGGCACGATCGGGGTCGTGGTCGTGGCCGAGCGCGCGCTTCATGCCGTCTGAATACAGCCACGCCTTATCCTCTTCGGCAAAATAACACAAGGTCTGGAGATGGCGGCCGACGTAATCAGAGCCGATCGCCGAACGGAGAAACCGCTTCGCGCGCCATACCAGACCCAAGGGTGCCTCCCCTTCGGGCAACCGCTTCGCCATCTCATAAGCGGCCGTTCGAAGCGGACCCGGGACGGCGTCGTAGAGCCGCATCGCCTGAAGCGCGAAGTAGCGGATATAGCCGGCGAAGTTCTCATCGCCCCCGTCGCCGTTAAGCGCCACCGTCACGTGCTTTCGCGTTTCCCGCGAGACATAGTAGGAGGGCAGCGCACTGGTATCCCCGTAGGGCTCGCCGTAGTGCCATGCGATTTTAGGAAGTGTTTCCGCCATCTCGGCGGTGACGACAAATTCATTATGGTCGCAGCCGTAGCGGTCCGCGAGGGCTTTGGCATAGGGGAGTTCCGAAAAATTCTCGTGATCAAACCCGATTGAAAATGTTTTTACCGGCTTGGGAGACAGCTCACTCATTAACGCGACAACAACCGACGAATCAATTCCCCCCGATAAAAAGGCGCCCAAGGGAACGTCTGAAATCATCCGCAGCCGAACCGCTTCTTTTAGCTTGTTATAAACAAGCTCCTCACCCTCGGCGACACTCATGGTTTTATCAGGCCCGTCCATCGGGAGGTCCCAATAGCGGTCGACGGTTACCGTGCCTTTTTCAAAAATCAGGGTGTGCGCGGGCGGCAGCTTATGAATGCCTTTGAAAATCGTATACGGACTCGGCACGTACTGAAGGGAAAGATACAGGTCCACGGCCTTCGGGTTAATCTCCCGGCTAATGCCGGGCCAAACCGACAAACACCGCAGCTCGGAACCAAACGCAAAATAACCGTTCCCGAGCGTATAGAGGAGAGGTTTTTTTCCGACCCGGTCCCGCGCCACAAAAAGACGGTCCCGCCGCTTATCCCAGATGGCGAAGGCAAACATGCCCCGCAGGAACTTCACGCAGTCGGTGCCGTGCTTTTCATACAGCGCCATGATCGTCTCGGTGTCGGTCTGGGTCTTAAAGGGATAACCCTCCGCCTCAAGAGTCTCGCGGAGTTCCTGAAAATTGTAAATCTCACCGTTGAAAACGAGATAGGCGGTCCCGTCGGGATTTGAAATCGGCTGCTGGCCCGTCTTTAAATCGATAATCGACAGGCGGCGCATCGCAAGGCCGACATGCTCATCGCAATAATCACCGGATTCATCGGGGCCGCGATGCATGATAAGGTCGTTGGAGCGGATAAGAGCCTCACGATCGACCTTTCCGGGGGAGGTATGGACTATTCCGACGATTCCGCACATGGGGCTACTCTACCATTTACCCTTTAGGCCCCAAGAGACCCGTAAAGTTCCAAATAACGACGGGCGACAACATCCATCGCAAAACGTTTTTCGGCCTCACCGCGGCCGGCGGCACCGTGATCCGCCGCGAGGCCGGGTTCGCGCAAGTACCGGACAATCGCGGCCTCCATAGCGTCTTCATCATCAAAATCAAACAATAACCCTGTTTTGCCATCACAGACGGCTTCCTTCGTTCCGCCGACGGCACTCGCACAAACAGCAAGCCCCGAACCCATCGCTTCCAAAAGAGCGTTCGACAGCCCTTCAGAAACTGACGGAAGGACGAAAACATCGGCAGCACGCAGGCGCTCAGCGACGTCATCTGTCGCACCCTCCAGCATAACGGCATCGCCCCCGGCAGCCTTGATCGCATCCGCCTCGCCGCCGGAACCGATGAGAATGAAGCGCGCATCCGAACCGACCGCCTCTACCGCGCGCTTAAAGACGCGGGAAAAGCGGGGCAGCTGCTTTTCGGGCGACAATCGCCCCGTGTACAGAAATACCGGCACTTGAGGCCAGCCAAGGGTTTTTTTAAGTTTTTCCTTTTCGATTTTCTCTGCGGGATGGTATTGCTCGAGATCCACACCATTAGGGACGACCAGCGCCCCGCCGCCCAAGCCGTGCTCTACGAGTTCTTCTTTGAGGTCTTCGCAAACAGCGACCAACCGGGGGGCGAACCAACGGAGCAATCGCAATTTCCAACGCCCAGCGGCGGTCCGGCTTGAGACAGCGATTTCTCCGATCCCGCGTCCGCCTCCGATTTTTACAATAACCCCGCAGCCCGTTATCGCAGACGCCAAGCAGGCCGCAATGGATGGAGACCCGGCAAGATGAACGTGAACGACGTCGTAATTTCCGACGTCAATGAGAAGCCGCCAAACACTTGAAAGAAAAAAAGAAAGTGCGTTTATAAGACCGGTTCCAAACGCGCACACCCGAAAAACCGGAATTCCCTGGATAGACTCACGCGCGGCAAGCCCCGGCATTTGCCGCGTGACAACATCAACGGCGGCACCCGCTCGAACAAGGGCCTTTGAGAGTTCAAGCGCCTGCTTTTCGGCGCCTCCAAGCGCGGGATAGAATCCGGGTGTGAGCATGCGCACCCGCATCGTCAACGCTCGCCGGGTTTGGAACGGCGCACGCCAAGTGCCCCGATTTTCGGAACAACGCCGTGGGGCAGCCGTGAAAGAACTTCATACCCCGCTTCCGCGAACCATCCTCCAAATTCTTCTTTCGTGTGCTTTGTTTGGAATGGAGGCGCAAGCCAATCGAAATTTTCGATCAAGCGTACCTGGAACTCGGGCTCGACGGAGAATGTCAGGTATTTTAAGATCGGGACGGCACCCAGAACCGTCAGGGGATAACAGAGCGCATACAATACCGGGACCGGCAAGCGGGTTGTAAAGACGCGCACCGTGTCGGAAAAAATTTGCCGCATCCAAACGAGGAGCCACACGAAGGGAAGTACTGCCTTCAACCAGGCGCGGGTCGACTTAAGAGGATTTGTTTTAAAACTCGCGTAGGAACCCGGGGTGCCGTATACCCAAACACTCAGATACCCGTCACGTTTGACCAGATCGGCAATCGCGTTGAACGCGCCCCGCGTGTCGGCGGTATGATGGATGACGCCCTGGCTGTAAATAACATCGAAGGAGCCCGGTTTAAAAGGCGGATGCAAAAGATCCCCTTGAACAACATGCAGCTTGGGGTTCTCCATCATTTCAGGGATGAGCCGGGTTAAACTATCCGAGAGATCAAGCGAGACAACTTCTCCACCGAGAGCGAGGGCGACGTGCGTGTAGCGCCCCATGCCGCAACCCGCATCGAGTACAAGTCGACCGTCTAATGCATCTTCAGGGAACTGGGTTTCTTCTAGAAATAGTCCGCGGTCCTCGGGACGGGAACCCGGATAACGATGCCATTCAAATCCAAAACTTTCACGTGTTTTTGCGACACGGCTGTCTTTTTTCTCTGAGTCCTCCAGCCGCAGCCGGGGGACACCGTCGACGATGGGGTAGCGCGCCTTACAATTAGCGCACTGCAGCGCACCCACCTCAATCTCCTCATCCTCCCGCGGATGCTCCTCTAGAGACTCGTAAACCAAGTCGGACCGGCACCCGGGACACGCGAGAATTGAAAGCAAGTGAAGTTTCATAAGATAATCGTACTGAAATTGGCGGGGCGCTTCTTCATCCCCCACCCCATGCCGCAAGCGCGGACCATCCAATCCAATAGCCCATAAACGCGATAGTTAACCCCACGGGGATTCTCCACCGGGTAGGAATTTCCATCCCTTCGGAACCTTCCGAAATCGAAGAGGACGCGCAATAGGCAAGCAGCCATAAATTCGCGGGCGCAACAAACACCGGATCCCAAAGAGAGTGCACAACAACGGCGAGGGCCCCGAAGCGCTTATAGGACCGGCCCGCCGTTATGCAATGCCAGAGCCCTCCAAACCAAACGAGCGCGAATGGAATACCGAACTCCGCCGCCGTCACAAGTGGATAAGCGGCAGCAGACTCAGGGCTGCACGAACCGGGCCCAAACCCTAAAAGCGGCCTGGCGCCGACGGCTCTCCAGGCTTCGACCCATTGACCGGCCCTTTCGACCACTTCAAGCGACTCAAGACGCCCGTACATGACGATGGCGCACGCAGCCACCCCGCTCAAGCCTGCAGCCATACGAAGTCCCAATGTCCAAGGGCTGAGCAGCACGAACGCCGCAAACAATCCCAACCATGCGCCGACACTCCCCGACCAGCATAACGTGATGAGAAGCCCCGAGGCCAGCAATTTATCTCCACGTTCAAGGGCAATGGGAATAAGCAGAAGGACCGCCCCGGCATACGCCGCCGAAGAAGGAAAGGCGGAGGCCGGAGCCATCTCCGCCGACACTAACCTTTGATAAAACGCGAGCACCATGAGGATCCATGCAGCGATTCGCACGGCATCATCAATAGCCGTTCGCTCATCCTTTGAAATAAACGCGATCACGGGAAAAACCCAAATAGAATTCCAGGCGACCCAAACCGCCGTCGGGGGCAGGGGCTGCGGCGCAGCGGCTGCCGAAAGCCCCGCAAGAACAACGAGGCTTAACGCCCAGAGCAGATTACGTCTTGAAGGAAGCGTCGCATAACCGATGAAGGTACGGGAAAGCCCCCAGAAGGTCAATAGAGCGATTGTGGGGACAGAAACGGTCGCCCGCGCCCATGCAGGCACGCAGCCCAGAAGGAGAAGACTCCCCGCAGCCGTAAACGCGACCGCGCAAGGAAGCACTTAGGTCGCGACGATACGGGTCGTTACGAAGATAAGGAGCTCAACACGTGTTCGGGTTTTCGACTTCTTCTTGAAAAACCACCCAAGAAGGGGAATGTCTCCCAGCAAGGGAACCTTGGATACCGTATCGTTAACCTGATCGGTGATTAGACCGCCGATCACGATCGTTTCCCCGTCCCGAACCATAACCTTTGTCTGTGCCGTACGGGAGTCAATCGACGGTGCCCCCGTAGTACCCGCCGCCGCCGCAGTCGCCGACGGCTGGCTTACAGAGGGGTTAACCTCAAGATGCACGCGCCCGTCGGCTTGAATCGTAGGAGTCACAGCCATTGTAATACCGGTTGTAACGTAACTCACTGCTTGGGTCGTGACCCCGGTAGAAGCGACATTCGAGGTTACATACGGAATCTGGGTCGTAATGTTAATATTCGCCTTCTCGCCGTCAAGCGTTGTTAACTTGGGGTCGGAAAGAACCTTCGCTTTACCTTGGTTGGCGGCGGCCGTAATCGTAGCGTTGAGGAAGTAATTATTTGTCACACGCCCCAACGTGAAGGCTCCGTTAACGGCACCGGCCGGTAAATTCACACCGGTTCCAGCCCCTGTAGCACCCGCCGGCGGCGTAGCTGTGACCCCAAGCGTCCCTTGATCGAAAGGCTTTGAGAAAGGATCATCCGCTGGCGCGATACCCGAACCAATGATATTGCGTCCCTTTTGACCGAATAAACTTCCACGATCATCTGAATAATAATTCCA
>JBFIEP010000059.1:0-10052 GCA_041603335.1 Elusimicrobiota bacterium
ACGCCCCGCTGCCCGGTGAATGGAGTGACTTGGTATTTGCGACGGACTCTTTGGGGAATCTGATCAACCGGGTTTCGGTCGGAAACGAAGCATTTGAATTCGGGCATTTAAAAGTTGAATTCCCGACGCCGCTGACGGTGACTACCTCCGAGAGCTACTATTGGGTCACCTACGACTTCTCGCAATTCGCGACGGTCGGCGCGAAGCACGGTTTGAGAATGGACAGCACCGGCTACATCGGAGTTGAAGTTCCGCATGGGGTGGCCTTGGCTGATCCCGTCTTCCAGCATGATCCCGGTGTAGAGGTTGAAGAGGTTCTATCGAACGTAACCATGGGCGTCAACGATGTTATTTTCAATACGGGAAAGAGCGAGGTCGGGCAGGCTCAGTCCAAGGTTGAATTCCTGCGGTTGAATCTGCAGACCGATGTCGGAACCGCGCGTTGGCAGCAGCTGCAGGTGGAGCGGGGCGGTTCATCCAATGATGAGGGCTTTACCGCAGGCCGAAATACCAATGTGGGATTCGTCCGGATTTGGAACGATATCAATCAGAACGACATTCTCGATGCTCCCGATATTAATATTAATGAGGCGAACTCCTTCGTCCAGCAGCCGGTTGTGTCGTCGCAGACCGCACCGTTCCAGTTAGTCCTAGGCTCGACGCACGGCTTCCCGGTGAGTGGTGCGGGTCGTCTCTACGTCGCCGACGCAGAGCTGATGACCTTCTCGGGCGGTTATACGGGAACCCTGATTCAGGGAACGACCTACCCAACGGTGACGATTACCAGCCGTGCGGATAAACTCGGGGATGGTCCGACTCCTTCAATCAACCATCCGCTTGGCGCTGCTGTGCGCAAGGTGGATCTGTTCAACCAGGAGAACGACAACGAGAAGCAAATCAAGATCGCTCTTGCTGTCCAGCAAACGGTTATTCCGTCGGCCAACGTCTACTTCGTGACGTATGACATCGGTTCCACGGCGGTTAAGAACGACCAGTTGGCGATTAATATTCTCGACAAATCGTGGATCGGTCTCAGCGCGCCAAATCTGACAACGGGTCTTATCAATAAGGACGTGACGAAGGCGCTTCCGTCAGGAACCGCGAGCTTTGTCTATCCGTTCGAGGGCTCGAAGGTTTTCATTTCCCCGCTGCAAATGTCGATTGAAGCGCGCAATATTGCGCCGGCGGCAACTGTCGGCGGGCAGAAAAATATCCCGCTTGAGCAGTTGGCGCTGAAGGTCAACTCGGACTTTGTTCGCGTTGCCCAGATCCAGCTCACACAGCTCGGGACAGGAAAAACGGGAAGCCTTACCGGTCAGGGAGACGCTTCCTCCGTCGCGGTCTGGATTGATGACGGTAACGGCGCCTTTACGCCGAACACCGACACAAAGATCGGAGAGGTGAAGCACAGCACATTCCCGGGCGGATCGGCTCTCTTTACCGATGGAGTCGCGCTTATCGACTTGACCGTCGGCGGTGTTCCGTATCTTACCGTGTCGACGAAAACCATCGACATATTCTTTACCGTTGATATTTCAACGATTGATGGTACCGGAGCCAATACCGTCCAGCACGATATAGGCCTATCCTTGAATGCGTTTGAGGACTTGATCGGCCCTAACGGCAATGAAATTACCGCGACGTCCGCGGAATCAAATGTGTCGGAGCTTCCCGCCGTGTCGAGCCTCGTGCGGATTTCATCTGCGATTATCGTGCTCTCAAGCAAGATTCCGCCGATCACGATTGCCTCTAACGGTTTCCCGGCGTTCGCGCTCCTTGATTCCTCCGGGAACGTTGTTATATCGACGATTACCCAGCTCCCGATTCCCGATGAGAGCTTGTGGATTCAGGGGCCGGCATTCCCGACCGAGGGCTCGGGCGCTGTTACTGAATCAGTGCTTGCCGCCCGGTCTCTTGGGCTTGCCGGGTACGGCGTGGCCGCCGCGTCGTTTGATACCAGCCAGTTCCAGCCGCTGCTTGATATCAACGGTGACGGCATCCCCGATAACCTGGACTTCCTCGGCAATGGAATGCTGAACATGATCAGTATGACCGGTACCGACATCCCCTCGATGGACGTCAACGGCGACGGGCTCATTGATCTCGATATTAACATGGACGGTATTCCCGACATCGTGACCGATGACGGTCAGGGCAACCCGATTTACTTCATTGTTAATGAGAACGGACAACCCGAGCCGGTTTCCGATCAAGGACTCGCCCTGCAAGCGTGGAATTCCGACAGCACAAAAATTAATATTGCATGGCCGATGCCGTCCTCCACGGCTTCCATTACCGGGTATCAGATCGCGGTTGGACGGCATTTCGCGGATATTACCTCTATCAAGTCATGGCAGACCTATGAGGGCAGCATAACCTCAGCGAGCGTAACGGGTCTCGCTTTGCCCGTGCCTAAGGTGACGCGTTTGTCCTTGCCGCTCGACTCTAACGATACCTCTATTGTCGTCGAGAACGCCGGTGAATTCTTCCAACGGGGTCTGCTTGTTGTGGGATCGGAGTTGATGGGTGTGCGCCGCATCTCTAATACCGCGTTTGTCGTTGATCAAAACGCGAATGAAATTACGCAGGACCAGTGTCCCGCGAATACCGGCCGCGGCTGTGCGGGTTCGCTGCCGAAGGTTCACTTCCCCGGCGAGCTTGTGAGCGATCAGGCCTCGCTGGTTACCGTGCGCGCGTATACGAGTCTTCCCGGGGCGGAGCCGTCAGGCTGGATTCCGTCTGCGACGGGGCGTCCGCTGGTGATGTACCGGGTCGACACGACGCCGCCGTCGGCGCCTGCCGATATCGTACCCCAGGTGCCGCCGGGTCAGGCCGCAGGTAAAACCTTCGTTGTCAGCTGGATCGCCGCGGGTGATATACAGTCCGATGTGATGGCCTACGAGGTTCAGGAGCGCACCGGTGAAAACCCCGTCTGGAAGACGCTGGGTCTAATCCCGGCCAAGAAGGTCGGCGGTGTTATCAACAACAGCTACAACGTGGGTAATCCCGGGGTCAATCCGTGGGAGACCGAGCGTGAGGATAATCAGTTCCTTACGTATCGTGTGCGCGCCTACAACAACGCGGGTCTGCCCTCGTTGTGGACCGCGGAATCTGCGGCGGTGCAGACGACCTTGACGGAGGAGGTTATCACCAACGTTTCTAATTACCCGAACCCGTTTGATACGCGCAAAGGCGGCCCCGAGGGCCGGACGATGATTACCTATACGCTCGGTGCCGATTCCGATACGGAGATCGTGATTTACGACTTGCTTGGATATGTGGTGAAGAGTCTGAGCTTCGGCCCCGGTACTGAGGGCGGAAAAACCGGTCCGAACTTCGTGGAGTGGGACGGTCGAAACGGTATGGGGCAGCTTGTCTCCAAGGGCGGCTATATCGCGCGCATCAAGGTCGGGTCCTCGCTCGGAACGGCGACTGTCATTCGCAAGATCGGCGTTATCCACTAAAAATACAGTTTCGGCCTTCGGGGCCGATGCTTGAACATTCGCCGTTTTCATAAATCGTTTTAGGTGCGAATATCCAAGCTCAGGGAAATAGCCTGGGGCGTCCCATCTGCCGGAAAAAAGTTTTTGAATTAAATTCTTTTGGAGCGATTCGGGCGTTTTACCGTCTTGTTGTGAGCGTCTTGTGGGAGTAAACTAACAGGGATATGAAAAGAGCCCTTGTTACCGGCGCTGCCGGCGTCCTAGGACGGCAAATGGTTGAGTTTCTGCTTGACCAAGGGTTTCAGGTGCGCGCCACGGATCTCAATGAGGCCGACCGAGAAAAACTCAATCCGCGCGCGGAATTTGTCCCCTCGGATCTCCGCCTTCCATCCACTCTAACGAAGCTGTTCGAAGGCGTTTCCCGTTTTTATCACCTCGCTCAGCTATCCAATCCCGATGCCACCTTTATTGATATTTATAATGCGAATGTGATCGGGACGCGCAACTTCCTAAGGGCGTCGCTTCCCCACAAGCAGGGACTGGAAGCGGTTGTCGTGCGCAGTGCTGCAGGGGTATTCGGCTCGTTTGAGGACGGACCTTTTAAAGAAGACCATTTTCTTGATCCTGAGGATGACTTCCACAAAACCATGGCCGCACGCGAGGAATTGGCTCTCGATTTTGAAAGGACAGCAAATCTACCCATTATTATTCTCCGACTCGCTCCTGTTTATGATGAGACGCGGGCTTGGGGAAAGGGTCCGACGGTGCACGCACTCGATGCCGCGCGTGCCGCGCATTTTGTAAGCGACCGTACGGGTTCCATCGGGGATGTTTTTAACCTCGCGGATGAGACTTTTCCCAAGGGGCTCAATACCTCGAAAATACGATCTCTTGGATTTGCGTTGGTTTACCCAACGCGCAAGCCGGGTCCTGGAAAGGACCGCTCCGTCTCTGCACCGGAGCTTGGAAGCGTTTAGGACTTCTTTTTAGAAGCTTCCTTTTCGGCGGCCTCGGAGACGCGCCCGCGCCGTTTGTCGCGTTTCTCTTCGCGCTTTTCCTTTAGATGGGCATTCGCGGCTTGGGTTTCTTCCGCAACGGAAGTATTCGTGAGGGTAAATAATCCGTCGAATAGTCCCATCGCTTTTTTCGCCATACGGGCGCTTTTCATTATAAGCACGTGTTCATTATTCGATTCCGCGCTGTCGGTGACATTAAACGACATGAACAGAGTCACGATGCCGCTGACAATGAGTTTATGGTGGAGGATGCCGCTTACATAAATTGACTTTTCGCCTTCCCGTTTAAACCAGCGCTTGTCGTATTTGGGAGGTGCGATGCGGATGTCATTAACGAGGGCGTCATAGGTCTCTTTCCCGAGAATCTTGCGAAGTTCGGGTGATCGATTTTTTGCATAGAATCCGGTGTTTTTGAGGATATAGCCGGCGAGTTTAAGAAAAACACTCCATGGACGGAGCGCAAAGGGAGTGTCTCCGATGCTTTTGAAATCAAAAGAATTTCCTTCTGCGATTTCGAGGCGGGCGCGTTCGAGCAGCGCCTCATAGACGATCTCCGACGAGAAAACGAATTGAAGGAAACGCAAAGGGCCGCGTGTATTGAGAATGACGCGACGAATAACATCCCGAGAGATGTGCCCTAAGCCGCCGCGCGGTGAAAACGTAAGGATGGCGTAGTCTTCTTCGCCGTCGCCATCATGATCGGGTCCAAGAACTTTAAACGCTCCGCCAATCGGAAGTTCCTGTCCCCGTAGGCCGTCTTCAAGCAGCAAGGTTAAATTGGTTGCGATAACCTGTGCCGCGAGGAAGCTGTCCATGACAACCATGTGGTTGGCGTTGGGAACGGACCAGTCGGGGCGTTCCGATTCGGGAATATCAACAAGATCGCCTTCGGGTCCCATACCGGATTGTGTGAAGTTGGCCGAAGAGAATAAGGCTTTTGCATTTTTTGGGTCGTTATAATCCCGCACGACGAGCTTCTGATGGTTGAGGCTCACCGAATCGACCAAGTGCATCGTGATGTTTTTGTGGGCGTTTAGAGCGTCGAAAAGTTCTTTTACGTGCGGGTGTTTCTCGTCGAGAACGACGTTTTTGTCGATGCCTCCGGAGATTATTACACCCCGGTCGGCGGCCGCCAGGAAGGCCTCGTTGAGTTCTTCGAGGTTGTATTCGAAAACGTTGAATTTGAGATTTGTTTTCGCACCGGCGATAAAATCGATGAGAACCTGTTTTAGATTCGAAGGCGGAA
Organism: Elusimicrobiota bacterium; assembly: GCA_041603335.1. GTDB lineage: Bacteria > Elusimicrobiota > Elusimicrobia > UBA1565 > UBA1565 > UBA1565. Next base: position 5,706 of record JBFIEP010000059.1, read on the forward strand.
CCTCTTTTCCGCTTTCGTCGAAGATCGAGTGGCTCGCGAAGAGTTCCGCGTTCCGGTAGCCGGTTTTCTCATTAAGCAGCATCGGTTCCAGGGGATCGTTGAGTTTCCGAAACGTCTCGAGGACCTCTTCGTCTTTAAGGAGGGCTTTGAAAACCGCCGTCCATTTCTTTTTTAGAGCGATGTACTGCTCGTCTTTCTCATCAATCGAGTCTATTTCGCCGAAGGGTTCGACATCACTAAGATACTCTTCAATTATTTCCCAGGAATCCGGATTGTGTTTGAGGAGTAACACGATCTGACTCAGCGAGGGTTCCTTGATACGGTCGGGGAGGGCGAATTCTTTTTGGACCGCCGCGGAGACCTCGAGCTCTTCTTTGAGGATCGTTCGTAAAAATCGGCGGGCGGCCTTTCTCTTCATAACCCGGCGGGCAAGATCGAGCATGCGCACGACATCGGCTTGGGGCTTTTGTAAGCGGGAGCGTCCTTGGCTTTCTCTTCCGGAAACGGCCTCGCCGTCTGCACCATTGGCGATGGAAGGAGCACCCGTATATAAACGGCGAAGCGAGGAATCCCGTTTTTTCGGCTTTATCGCGTTCTGTAGAGGGGCGAGAGCTCGTTGGATTCGAACTTGGGGTGAACGTTCCGCTACCGCTTCTTGAGAGGTCTCTTGAACCATTTGCATTTCAGGAAGCGTTAAGACGGGGGCCGAAAGAGAGGGGGTGATAATCCCGGGAGAAAGTTGGATTGGGGTAATGTTAAGGCCGGGGGCAAGTAGTTTTGGGGCGCCAATAATGGCGACTTTCCCTGGAGTTGGGACGCGTCCGACGAGACGGGCAAGTGCCGGGCTTGGAAATAATAGGAAGACGGCAAAGAGGGTTCTTAGCATGATGACGGCATGCTACCAGGTTGATGGGTAAACCGCGTGGGCGGGTCGGGACATAATCGGGGGGTATTCGTCCCAGGCGATTATAGGCCTATTAGGTTTTTATCTTCGACGGAGAATCATCAAATCGTAAAAAATTCGCAACCCGGAGAAATCAAATCGAAATAAAACGGATGTTTATCCTTTGTTTGTAAGGGTTTAATATCTATTGACAAGTCAAGCTTTCCGCCTATAATGGTCATGTAGGATCCCGGGACAGTCTGGGGGCACCAACGTAGTACGGGGTGAAGTTTAGCAGGGCAAACGGTGTCTTCTTCGTAGGCTGAACTGGGCGATAACGGCAAACCCGATGTAAATCGGGGGCGCAAAGCCACGAGACCTGTCGTTGCGGGTTGGTCAGGCTACCGAAAACATGGCCCATACGATCGCTAGGGGGGACGCTCCCAAGATCTTGACCACAGTCGCGCAGATTCGCGCGAGTGTGATTTTTTTTGCGGCCATCAACATCATTCTTTCATCCGCGCCCATCGTCCAGGCGGCGGAATCAGGCGGACAACCGGGAGCCTTCCTGCAGTACGGCGTCGGTGCCCGCGCCCTCGGCATGGGCGGCGCCTTCTTCGCAATCGCCGATGATGCTTCAGCCGCTTACTGGAACCCGGCCGGCCTGGCCTACCTGCAGCGCAAGGAAGTCACCACGATGCAGGCGGCTCTCTTCGCCGAGACGCAGTACAACTACCTCGGCTACGCTCACCCTACGGCGACGAAGGGTACGTTCTCCTTGGGCATCACCCAGCTTACTTCCGACGGCTTCGAGAAGGTTGATGCCACCTTCGACCCGGCTTCCGGGGAGCCCACCAGCATTACCAAGAACGGGACATTCTCGGATACCAAGCGCGCGATTGCCTTCTCATGGGGCCGTGAAGCCACCGAAACGACGGCTTTTGGTCTTTCCATGAAGCAGGTGACCCGCCAGCTTGATTCCTCCTCCGACACGCAGATTGCGCTCGATATCGCCGCGATCAAGCAAATGTCGCCGATTCACCGTCTCGCGCTGGGCATGCAGAACGTCTTCAGCAAGGCCGATGGCGATACCGATGACAGTTTTCCGGTGATCATTAAGGTCGGCAACAGCTTGAGCCTCTTTAAGCAGCGCCTCAATCTCGGATTTGACCTTCAGAAGGCGCAGGGCAGCGACCTTAACTGGCGCTTCGGCGGTGAGTACTGGGCCGCGAAATGGTTTGCCTTTCGCTTCGGCCTTCTTGCGGCCCCCCAGATTCAGGAGACCGACTTCGGTTTCGGTTTCCGGTTCCGCCGCCTCCAGTTGGATATGGCCCAGGGCATCCACGCACTCGGCTCCTCAACGCGTATGTCGGTTTCCTATAAGTTCGGCCGCAGCCGCAACGATCGCTCGGAAGACCAGATTAAGCTCCTTATCCAGCAGGGTTTTGAGGCATTTCGCGAGGGTGACTTCCAACTCGCCACGGTTCGTTTGAACCAGGCCCTCGACGCTTCCCCGCACAACAAGCAAGTCAAGAAGATGGTTGCCCGCTTGGCAACGGTTATCAGCTACGTCCCGCAGGCGACCGGCGGCGAAGAATTCCAGACCTACGTCCGCAAAGGTGTTATCAGCTACGTCGACGGCCGTGACCTTCGGAGCTCGGTTAACGCCCTTCGCTACGCTTACAACAAGAACCCGAAGGATGAGAAGCTCCTGAGCCTGCTGAACCTGGTTGAGAAAGAATCAGGGGTTGAAGTTTCCCGCAAGGTCGAGGGCGTTGAAGCCTTCACCTTCGTGGATCAGAAACTTTATGACGGCCGCCAGGCGATCTACGACGGTAAGTACGATCTCGCGATCCGCCGCATGCAGGACGTTCTCGACCTCGAGCCGGCCAACGTCGTGGCCCTTGAGATCATGGGTTCTGCGTTCTACCTCATGGAAGAGAAAGATAAGGCCCGGGCGGTTTGGCAGCGCGTTCTTGAGATTGATCCTAAAAACCAAACAGTGGCGCAATTCCTTAAGCAGCTCGCGCCGGTGAAATAAAATGAAGAATCGAACCCCGAGAAAATCAGGATCAAGGACCTCCCGGAACCGGATTATGGCGGGATTTTGGGCCTCGGTTCTCTCATTGGCAGTCCTCCTCCCTTTAGCGGGCCTAACTGACCGGCGGGTAGAGGCCCCCGCCGGTCAGGGGCCCGCTGTCGTTCCTGAAGACCTACGCGACGTTGATAGGATGCTGCGCGAATCGCTCGTCGCTATAAGGAGAGGGCACTACGAGGCCGCCGTTTGGGCCGCCGACAAGGTGCTTTTGGTAGAGCCCTCCAACGTGACGGCGCTGGAATTGCAGGGATCTGCGTTCTTTTTCATGAACGAACGCCGCCAGGCCCAGTCCGTTTTACGGCGCGCTTTGGAGCTGGAACCGGACAATAAGGTGGTTTTGGCCCTTCTTAAGAAAATTTAGCCGGCGTCGTATGTATTGAAAATTTAACACGATTCCCTAACACTAATAGGGTAAATGCGCGCCGAGCCCTTCCACAACGTTTTGGAGGGAGGGCTGCGCCTTGGCGAAATGATATGCGGATCATGATCATGATTCTATTTGCCGCGTTAGCGGTTTTACCAAGCACCCTTATGGGTGCGGTAAACCCCGGCGTTGAGCCTCCGAAGCTGACGCTCGTTGAGCGGCGGGAAGGGATTATTGCCGAGACTCAGAAGCGCATTCAAACCGAAATTTTAGATCGGGTTTTAGGCGAGGGAAAAGCATCCGTATGGGTGGATGTAGAGCTGGATCTCAAAGCCTCGCGGCGTGAAAATTTAAGAGCGGGTGCCGGTTCGGCTCAGAAGTATAAAGCCAAGGGAGGAGAGGGCGCGGCCCTCAAAACCGAGTTTATTCTTCCCGGCGTCCCTAAGCAGAAAAATATCACCAAGGAAGACGACAAAAAGCCCGAGGCGGCCCAAGCCCAGAGAGCCGATCAGGTTAAAGTCGAGCAGGAAGAGGTCTTCTCCCAGCAGCTCCAGTTTAAACGCTTCCAGGTGGTCGTCATTCATGACGCGAAGGTAGAAAAAAAGAAACTCAGTGAAGTTCGCGACCTGATTATTGAAGGCTTGGTGAGCTACAAGGTTAAGCCCGACGATGTCGTATTTCGCCCCGCGAACTACCATGTGAACCTCGAGGATAGTTTCCTGGGGCAGATGCGTGATCCCAAGGTGTACATCCCCCTGCTTTATGCGATTTTGTTGTTTTTACTGCTTTCGTTCTTGTTCGGCCCGTTTGCACGGTTTCTCCGGCGCTATACCGAAGCTCTTATGGCTAAGCCCGCAGCGGAGATCAATGTAGAGTCCAACATCGAACCGCCGGAAGATTCCGGCGGCGATGACGCAGACGAGGCGCTCAAGAGCGCGATGGAATTGATGGTAGGCCGCTAGCCTCCGGAGATTCCGCCTCCGCCCCCAGCAGATGATTTTG
>JBFIEP010000060.1:0-9984 GCA_041603335.1 Elusimicrobiota bacterium
ATTCGGAATTCCAAAATCGACGCCGCCGCCTAGAGAACCCACCGCTTGACTCGTGGAGACACCAAAATCAAAGGATGGCGCTGCGGCCTCCAAACTGATCGGGGACGCAGTCGGTTCAAGATCAACCGGGGCAGCAAAAAGAGTCGCTGCGCAGAATCCCCACGAAAGCATCATGCCTCGAAGTCCTCCGCTCCCGGAAAGGCTTCGGGCCAATGTGCGTTCAGAGACCGCATGACCCGGCCCAATAAACGTGCGGTTAAACCCAAAACCGCGGATGAGTCGGTTCCAGGCTTTTGGTTCGCTTCAAATACATGACTCCACGGAATGACGGCTCGATTCGCCCGGGTAAAATCCCGGCACAACGCTCCCACCCCAAGGATTATCTCTTCGGAAAAACCTGCTGAGCGGGCGCGTTCCGAAAACCCCTCTGCAGGCCAGAGGGATTCCCAGCTTGGGTTTTCCCAGGAGTCAAGAATGGGGCCTGCAGTCTCTTCCGAACGACAAATAGTCAATACAACCGTAATTTCCGCTAATTGACGAAGCACAGGAAGGGCCTCATTGGCATGGTCTTGGCGGCAAAGCTGGACAACCGCGTCCGCCAAAGACAATGCCCGACTCGCCCCGCCGGTCAATAACGCCTCCACCTTGCTCCCCTTATCGAGCCGGGGACCAATTCGCAGCATGCCGCTGTCAATCGAGGGTCTGACACTCCCGATGCGCTGAATCAATTCCTGCAAAAATCCTCCGATTTTCCCTTGACCGCCGCTCCGCACGAGCCTATGCTATCGTAAGAATGGCGAAAATTCTGATAGTCGATGACGACCCCGACCTGCTTACTTTGCTCGCGATTGCCCTTAGAGCGAAGGATCACGTTGTTGAAAGTGCCAACGATCCCGCCGAAGGGATGAAGGTCTGTCGGTCTTTTTGCCCCGACCTGATCCTGCTCGATTATCATATGCCCGGCAATACCGGAGCGCATCTTTTCGAAACCCTCCGGCGCAATAACGCGACCGCCAAAACCCCGATTCTCTTTATGAGCGGCGAAGCGAGCTCCGCTGACGTTCTTGCCGAAGTGGCGGATCCGTCCAATGCCCGCTTTCTGTCCAAGCCCGTCCAAATCGAGCACCTGCGCGGCATCATCGATGAAATGCTGACCAACGATTCCTAGCAGTCCGTTCACGGAAGCCTCGCAATCTGCACCCGGGAAGAACTTCGCCCCAAAAATCGACGCGCAAGTTTCTTCACACGATCAGCGCCATCAGTTACAAAAAAGGATTCCCCTCCGCGCCCTGATTTCGCAAGTAATTTTCTCGCCTCCAGTGTCCGACGAACATCGAGCGCCGTCTCACGACCGGAGTCGACTAACCGGACACGCTTACCCAATACCCGTCCCAGGATAGGCGCCAGCATCGGATAGTGCGTACACCCCAAAATGAGTGCATCCATTTTTGAGCGCTTTAACGGACCTAGATATTCCGCCGCTATTGCACGCGTGATCTTTCCATCCCACCAACCCTCCTCCACGAGCGGAACAAAAAGAGGGCAGGATCGTGCAATGATGCGGTCATACGACGCAATTGAAGAAAGCGCTTTTTGATAGGCGCCGCTTGCAACCGTCGCTTCCGTCCCAATCAAACCGATCGTGCCCGACTTCGTTGCCGCCGCCGCCGCACGCACCGCAGGACGAATCACGCCGATGACCGGGATATCGAGCGAGCGCTTAAGGGCATTCAGCGCGAGAGAAGATGCCGTGTTGCAGGCGACAACAAGCAGCTTGATTCCACGCCTTTCCAAAAACGCGGCAATCTCCAGGGAAAATCGCGTGACGGATTCCTTGCTCTTAGACCCGTAAGGAAGGCGTGCCGTATCACCAAAATACAGGAGCTTCTCACGCGGCAACTCTTTACGTATCGCTTCAAATACCGTCAGGCCGCCGACGCCGGAATCAAAAATTCCAATAGCCCGCTTCATTGCTTCCCCGCAAGCCAGTTTTTGCGTCGCGCGAATTCCAGAATTCCCGCATACATCCCTTCCACTAGCTTTCGACGGTATTTCTTTGATTGCAGTTTCGCCTCATCCCGCCCATTAGACAGAAAAGCCATTTCAACAAGTACCGCAGGCTGATTCGCTCCCTTTAGAACGTAAAAAGCAGCCTGCTTGACACCGCGATTTCGCAAATCAACACGCTTAGACAATGAACGCGTCATCAGCCCGGCAAGCACTCCGGCATCATTAAGGAATTCGGTGCGGGCCATGGCGTAGAGCACCTCTGACGCCTCGTCCAAAACGACATCTTCACCCTCCATGGCAAGAACCGAGTTCTCAAATTCAGCTAACCGTTCCGCTTCAGGATCCGAGGCCCGCTCGGAAAGGAAATAGACCTCAAATCCTGAAAGAGAGCGCTCATCGGACGCGTTGCAATGGATCGAAACGAATAAATCGGCATTAAAGTCATTGGAAATTTTCGACCGCCCTCTGAGCTTGATGAATTTGTCTCCATCGCGGGTTAGACGAACGTCAAACACGTCTTCTTGTCGAAGCAGGGCAACCAATTCTCTTGAGGCGGCAAGATTTATGTCTTTTTCCAGCGTTCCGCGACGACCGACAGCACCCCCGTCCTTACCGCCGTGTCCCGGATCCACCATAATCCGGATACGTCCGCCCCGTCCCGGGACAACTGCCGGAACCGGAGCTTCCATTGCTTTCGCAGGAAGAGGCGCTTCAACAACCGCCTTCGCGGCCTTTTTAGCCTTCTTGGCGAGCTTTCGCGACTTTTTTTCTTCCCGTCTTTTCTGTTTGGGTGACGCCGGGGCCTCATAGCCAACCCGGCGGCTTTTTGCCGCAAGAATTTTATCGCTGGAACGGGTGATATCGATTACCAGGCGCCGCGGGCTCTTCAATTCAAGAATCTTATGCCCCGAAGAAGCTTCCTGCGTTTTCAAGGTAAGACGCGCCTGGTTCCTCTCCTGCGTCAAATGAAAAAACTCAAGCACACCATCATCAACATCAACACGTTCGGACCAGTCGATCGTTCCGTTTGGAATTGTCACATCGACACCGGAACGCCCCCGTTTTTTTGTTAAAAACCGGAGTTTCGAATCGAGCTCTAACACCACACGCGTGTATTCGGGATAAGTGAACCACCGGATCGGACCGACCGTACTTCGATGATCAACCAACAGCAGGTGGGTCTTGGGATCGAATTTTGAGTCGACTCCGGCTACCCGTGAAAAAGCCTTTGTGGTGAAAAAACTAACCGGGATAAAGGCCTTGCCTGCCCGAATGATCATTGCTTGGGAAAGCTTGGTCTTTTTCCCGTCGACAGAGGCCTCCAAGGAGTCCTTCGTGAGAATTATCTGGCGCCCGCGAAAGCTCAGACGGACCTTTCCCCGCACGGCATACCAATAAAGCTGCGCCCCATAAACACGAGCCCCCGACTTCGCCGGCAAGTAAAATACATCCCCGATCTGATAGGAATCAATATTTCCCCAATACTTTCCCGACTTTACGATTTGGATTTTATTCCCCAACGCGGCGGCAGAGGCCTCTCCGGCCCCGTAAGGACCGGACAGACCACCGATAAATGCCGCGAAGAAAAGGGGAACTAAACGCTTCATTCGAGAATAATTCGATAATCCTCCCATTGAAGATTTGCATCGCCAACGATCGCAATCCCGCGGGAAACCGATTCCTCGATTACTTTTTGGCGGGACTCAAATACTTCCGCCAGCTGAGGATGCAGGACAAGTCGAATGCTTCCCCACGGACGTCCCTGGGTTAAGTCGAGGATTTCACGCTGGATACGGATACGAAGACTTTCCGCCGAAAGCACGCGGCCGGAACCCATGCACTCCGGGCACTCATCGGTCATTAGACTCACCGTCGATTCACGCTTACGCTCGCGCGTCATCTCAATGAGACCAAGCCGCGTTATCGACAGAATACGGATCTTTGCCCGGTCACGCTTAACAGCCTGCGCGAATGCTTCCATGACCTTCAATCGGTTGGATGCTTTACGCATATCGATAAAATCGACCACGATAATTCCGCCGATATTACGCAGGCGCAATTGCTGGGCGACTTCCCGTGCCGCTTCAACATTTGTAACCGTCACCGTTTCTTCTTGGGATTTCGAGCCCGTGAAGCGACCCGTATTCACATCGATTGCACAGAGGGATTCAGCCTCTTGAATCACGATCGAACCACCTGATGGAAGCGGGCACTTGGTCTGACGAATCTTTTCGATCTCGGATTCAATATTAAAGGCTGTGAAAATCGGAGTCTTTCCATCATAAAGTCGAACCCGGTTTTTCAGCTCAGGGGAAAGGCTTTCAATAAACGTCACAACATTATCATGGGTCTTTTTGTCATCGATTAAATACACATACACATCGTCGGTGAGAAGATCCCGAGCGACCTGAAGAGAAACATCAAGATCCTCATGAAGCAGACACGGTCCCGGATCCTCTTCAAAAGATTTCTCGATTTTTTCCCATGCATTCATGAGGAACTTCGCCTCACGCTCCAGGTCGTCCTTAGTCGCGCCTTCCGCTTCCGTTCGAACGACAACCCCGCGACCCTTCAGCGTCGACTGCATAATTCCATCAACGATCTCGGAGATGCGCTTACGCTCCGACGCGCTCGCGATATGTTTGGAGATCCCGACGAATTGCGAGAATGGCGTGAACACGATATAGCGACCGGGAAGGGTCACATCCATATTCACCTTCGCTCCCTTAGTCCCGATCGCCTCCTTCGCGACCTGGATCATAACTTCCTGCCCCTTCTTGAGGATCTGATCGATGGGGCGACGCGTGTCTCCCAAGACATCAGAAATATATAGGTACGCGTTTTTCTCGAACCCGATATTGATAAACGCCGAGGAAATTCCCGGGAGCACGTTTTCGACGGTTCCTTTATAGATATTCCCGACAATACTTTTTGAATTTTTGCGTTCCCACAAAAGTTCAACCAACCGATCGTCCTCTACAATGGCAACCCGGGTTTCTTCCTGAGAACCGTTGATATAGATTTCACGTTTAAACCCGCCGCGCTGCGCCTCGGTCTGGCGCCTTTCTCCGGAGGGCCGCCCCCGACGCGGCTGCTCGATTTTCGCTCGACTACGATCCCGATCTCGGCCTTTGTCGCGGCTTCGCCCATTCGACTTTTCGCGGTTTCCGGATTTATCCCGATTATTGGACTTCTCCCGATTCTTATCGCGACCACGGGACCGGTCCCGTAAAGCATCTTTATTTTCGGCTCCCTCATTTTTCTGAGGAGAGGACGATTGAGGCTTCGCCTTATCATCGCCGCCGCGGCCGCGACGGCCGCGGCCGCGGCGTCCACGGCCTCGACGCGCGACGCGAGCCGCGTCGTCTTTCGCAGATCCTTCCTGGGGCTGCCTATCTTCCTTGGATTCAGGCTTTTCAGCAGGAGCGCTGTCAGGATGACCCTGTTGTTGAGATTCTTCTTTTTGTTCGTTTTCCATTTTAAAACCCTCCGTCATGGTAAAATCAATTCACCCTTAGCTGTCTCCGAAAACAGTTCTTCTCGAAGTACGCGAAGGTCCCGGGGAACGTCCTTAAGCCATTGCTCAATCACCGCCTCGGGCTTAACTGTGCGCTTAGGTCCAAAACGCATCGTTAGCCCGAGCCGACCGGGTGCCGCTAACGTCATCTCAATAATCAGGGGGCAAATATCAACGTACTCGATGAGCTCCCCCCCTTTTTTGATCTTTTCGACGATGATCGTGTCGCGTTCTAAAAATTCCTCCAACAGCTGCTGCCCATTGTTCGGAAACGATCCCGACAATAGATAGCGAACCACATTGACGCTCGCGTCAATTGATGGAAAAAATCGGGGGATCGGCCGCACACTGCGAATGGACATCCCTGTCGTCAATGCCTCTGCCAACGCGCTTTCAACCTTCTCGGGAGAAAGGCGCGATACCAACTCCAAATCAAAATATTCAGCGGAACTTTCATATCCCAAAGCGATCGCCGGCCCGAATGAAAGACGGGGACGGGGGCGCTTTCTCTTTCCGTCTAGAACCGCAGGCAGCCCCGATTCCATTACAGCGCGACGTAATGACTCGATCTGAGCAAGATGAGTCAATTGGCAGGCCTCGCCCGTCCGCGTGATGCAAATCCGGTAGCGCGTACGCGTACTCGAGGGTGTGCCGCTCTTGTTAGTAGAAAGCATAGCGCCTCGAATAAACGTTTCCGACAATTCCCATCGAAAGCAATGTGATCGCAAGATTGGAGCCGCCGTAGGAAACAAACGGCAAAGGGACTCCCGCAACCGGAACCAAACCCAAACACATCCCGACATTTATCAATAAATAGAAGGCTGTGATAGCCGCCACCCCGGAACACACGAGGTATCCGTAACGGTCACGGGCCAACCGCGCCGCATTCACGATACGCCACAAAAGCAGCATATATAGCGCAAGAACAGCCATCGTCCCAACAAACCCCAACTCCTCCCCGATGACGGCATAGATGAAATCTGTATGGCGCTCAGGCAGAAAGCCCAGACGGGATTGCGTCCCGGAAAAGACCCCTTTCCCCCACAATCCACCCGACCCGATAGCGACCTGCGCTTGGCGAACATTGTAGGCGGCGCCGCGGGGATCGGCCTGCGGTACAAGAAATGCAACAAAGCGGTTTCTCTGATAACCCTTTAACTGGTGATCGATAAGCACTCCCGAGGCGAGACCGGCAGAAAGGATTGCAGCTGCAACGATGAAAATCGGTGCGGGGGCATTTAATCGAAGCGCTCGCATTATTTTATAGATGAGCCAGGAACCCAATCCAATCCCGGCAATCGCGATGAGAAGTGGGATATCGAATTCCCGTAGGCGAATCAAGAATCCAAGGACAGCCGATGATGAAACCCAATCGGGGCGCAAGGAAAGAAGGGTCCAAATAAGAGGCATCGTTAGCGTCAAAGCGGCATAACTTCCCATCGCGAATAAATGGGCCAGATTGACGCCGCCGCAGAACAACATGGCCAACAGCATCGGAAAGAAAGGCAGCGTTCCTGAAAAGTCGGGTTCCATTAAAATTAACGCCATAACAGGAGCCGTGACGGCAAATGCACCCAGAACGTAGCTTACGCGATGGGCCGATTTTGCACGACGGTCGAGGAAATTAGCCAGTACGAGCAGCGTTCCCAAACGCGCGAGCTCCGAGGGCTGAAATGAAAACATCGGGAAACGGATCCAACCCCGTGTTCCGCGGTTTGTTTCCCCAAACACCAGCACGACAATCATAATCAAGATAACCAAGGCGTAAATCATCTTAGCTTGGTCTTGAAAAATCTGGTAATTAAAACTCAGGCCAAATATGAACAAAAGAGTTCCCACCCCAAGGGCGAGAAAGTGTTTCTGTATGATTTGGGAATAATACGGTAACGGGGAGGCTGCAGATAATATCGAGACCGTTCCAATAAGCAACAATCCCAACATCGAGCCTACCAGCACCCAATCGACACGCCCGCGGATAGACCCGGATTCAGACTTCACAGATCCTCCTGACGCGCCGTGCCGGGCGCACTAAGCTGCACTCGGTGCCCCGGAGGAAACGCCGCTTCAATCGCCTTTCGCGCGATCGGTCCTGCAGCCGCAGAGCCATGCCCGCCATGCTGAACGAGGATGGCAAGAGCGACCGTCGGCTCCTCTCCCTCCCGGCCGGCGAAAGCAACAAACCACGCATGATCTTCGCCCAATGGGTTTTCAGCTGTGCCGGTTTTGCCGCGAACATCAATTCCGGGGATATTCACCCGTCTTCCGGTCCCCTTGGTTACAACGGCACGCATGCCCTCCTGAAGATGGTCCCAGGTGGTTTCAGCTAGTTTAACCGTGCTATTTTTCTTCTTTTCCTGAACAGGCTCTTCTGTTCCGTCCGGATAAATAACTTGGGACACGACAAATGGGCGCCACAGCGTACCGCGGTTGGCGATAGCCGCCACATAAACCGCCATCTGGATTGGAGTGGCTAAAAGCTCGCCTTGGCCAATCGACAGATTAACGGTATCACCCTCGTACCAACCCCGTTTTCGGGCTTTGCGGGCGATGGGCCCAAATAGGTTTCCCGATTTCTCCCCTTTAAAACCGCTCCCTGTCTTACTTCCAAAACCAAACATCTTTGAAAACCGTTCGATGACGGCACCCTTTGTGCGCAGCCCCATCGCGTAGAAGTACACATTGCATGAATGGGTGATTCCGCCTATCCAATCGACACGCCCGTGTCCCTGCTTTCTCAGACACCGAAACGTACGCCGACCGAGAGTAAATTTCCCAGAACAATAGATGGTGTCCTTTGAATCAATTCCGGATTCCAACATCGAAGCGCCTACAAGCATCTTAAACGTCGAGCCCGGCGAGTACGTGCCTTGAATAGCTCGATTAAATTCGTGAAGGTTTTTTAAATGATCCTTCGGTCTCTCCCAATCCGGCAGGAGAAAAATATTGGGGTCATAACTCGGCGTCGAAGCAATCGCAAGGATCGCGCCGCTTCGCGGATCCAAAACGACCGCCCCCCCAATCCCCGACGGGGAGGCCCGCAAACCTTCTTCTACAGCGCGCTGGATATTCAAATCTATAGTCAGGCGTAAATTGGCCCCCGGCGTCCACGGAGCTTCCCCGATTTTGCGCTTCAGGTGGCCCTGAGCATCCACTTCCATACGACTCTCGCCGTCGATTCCACGCAACTGCCGTTCGTAGCTCCGCTCAAGCCCGGCTTTACCGATCCAGGAATCGATCCGGTATCCATCCCTCCGAAAGCGACGCCAACTGGACTTATCCATGCGCCCCATATATCCAAGAAGATGACCCGCGATCGCCCCGTTAGGATAATAACGACGCGCCTCGACAATAAGGTCTACCCCGGGATAGATCGTCTTCAGCTCGGATAGCTTAAACATCGTTTTGAGCGGAATATTTTCAGCGAGATGGATCGCAGTTTCTTCCTCGTGAGCTTCCCGCAATTTCTTGAGTAAACCCTCGGAGTCTTCATGCAGTTCTTTCGAGAGGGTCTTTGCAAGACCCGCGACTCGCGAAGCATCGCGCGTTTCACCGGGGAGATAGATCAAAGAAAAGGCTGGCTTGTTGGTAACTATGACTGCGCCGCGGCGGTCGGTGATTTTCCCGCGAGGAGCGCTCTGGTGAATAATCTGAGTGCGATTACTCTCGGCAACACGCGCATAATACACGTTCCGGATCACTTGAACGTGAAGAAGACGGACGCCGAGAATTGCAGACCCGGCGTAGCAGGCGATCCAGAGAATATTCAAGCGGTCCTGAAGACCGCGGTCCCAATGAGCCAAAAAACCTTCCTACAACTTTAAAAATCGTTTTATAAACGCAAACCCAAACAACGAGACAACCGCTGTGTAGAACGGAATGACCACAAACGGCGGCCAACCGATCCACAGGAAATTACGTTCAAAGACAAAACCCACAATGCCGTAAAACAAATACGTCAGCGGAGTGAGGACAAGAATCAAAACGGCTTGAGACGGCGCACTCTCCACATCCATTTGGCGCCTCATAGAGCCCGTCATATAACCAATAATCGTATACGCCAGAGCATTCGCTCCAAAAATATGACCGCCCAAAACATCAGCGAATAATCCCCAGGCAAAACCAAAACACTGCCCGGCAACGGGTCCCGACCGGGCGGAGGCCGATACTGTTAAAGCCAACAAGACATTGGGCGCCAATCCCCAAAGAGGGAAATGCATGGACCACAGCCAATGTGTGAAAAGGCCCGCAAAGAATACGAATACCGCAGCGATATACTTCATTCTTCCACCACGTCGGGAGCCGGGATGGGAACAACAGTCGGTGTCGAAACAACAACCACGGGTTTCTCAACCGGTGCGGCAACAGGCTTCACGATCTTCTTAGGGGCCGGTAAAAATTCAGGCTTTTTGGGTCCTCCCGTTTTCTCGGCAATCGGTTCTAAAATAAGGACCTCGCTC
>JBFIEP010000061.1:0-9962 GCA_041603335.1 Elusimicrobiota bacterium
ACAAGAAGTGCCACGGCAAGCAGGCATAGTTTGCTTCGCGGCAGGCGCCGCGCTTTCTTTTTGCCTTCCTAAATTAGGACTTTGTTTTCTCGCGTGGTTTTTACCCGCGATTCTTCTTTATTTTGTCAGCCGCAGCGCGTCCTGGAAGATAGGGGCTTGGCTTGGCTTTATTTTTGGATTCGGGTTTGGCGGTGGAACCCTGTTTTGGATTTATCATACCTGCCGGTTCGCCGGCGTTCCCATTCCCATATCCCTTCTGGCCCTTTGCGCGCTGGCGGGGTTTCTCGCATTAAGCTGGGGCGTTTTTGGCGCAGGCGTATGGCTTTCCTCTAAGCATCTTCCGGTCGCGGCACGACCCTGGGTGTGGGCCATGTTGTGGGTCGCGATTGAATCCGCCGGTGCGCGTTGGACTCCGCGTTTTGCATACGACGTTCTTACCTACACCCAATGGCGCTGGCTTCCGCTTATTCAAATCGGAGCGGTGTTTGGTCCCCACGGCCTTTCGTTTGTGATCATGGCATGGAACGGAGCATTGGCCGAGTTGGATCAAAAGGGAAAGGCCCGGTGGATGCGCCGTAATCTTAGCGCCGCCGGAATTTTAATTTTACTGACGGCGGCGTACGGGACGGCGGTCCTTGCCGGACGCCCGGTGCCTGCGCCGATCGGCGACGCTGCGGCAATTGAGATTCTGCAGCCGAACATCGATCAATACCGCAAGTGGGACTCCCGATTTGAATCCGATATCCGTGAGGCGCTGAACGGACTTTTAGAGAGGCCTCGGGCGTCGAAGCCGGTCCTGGTTTTATGGCCGGAATCAGCGCTTCCCGGGTGGTTGGATGATCCGGAAAATTATTTCTGGGTCTCCGATTGGGCTAAGAAGCTCGACGCTCCGATGCTTGTTGGGACAGTCACGCGGTTTGGAGATCGGCGTCATAATTCGGCGGTTTGGGTGAACGCCGACGGGACCTCTGCCGGGCTGTATCATAAGCGGGAACTTGTGCCGTTTGGGGAATTCGTGCCCTTTCGGCGTTGGCTGCAGCCCTGGATCGGCATCCTCGCTCAAATGGGAGAGTTTACACGCGGAGAGATGCGTCAAAAGTTATTTACAACCCCGTTTGGAAAACTCGCGGTGACGATTTGCTATGAGGCTGTATTTCCCCGGTATGGTGTCTTTGACGCGGGCCGGGGGGCACGCGTGTTCATTAATCTAACTAACGACGGTTGGTACCGGGATACGGCGGCACCCTATCAGCATTTCACGATCAATCTGTTTAGGGCCGTGGAAAATAGAGCGACGGTGATTCGCGCGGCCAATACCGGGATTTCCGGAATGATCGATCCGTGGGGGGTTGTCATTGAGAAGACGGGTATCGGAGAGCGTACCCGGCTGGATGTGCTTCCTCCCGGAAATCCCTTTCCCGCAGGTTCGTTCTACTCCCGCCATGGTGATTGGTTCGGTGCGCTTGCGATGCTGGGGTCGCTTCTCTTGGGTGCGGCGGCACTTCGTGAGCGAAGGCGCCGCGCGTGAAAACATTTTATTCGCCGGACTATGTCGTTGATATCGGGGACCATGTTTTTCCTACCGTGAAGTTCGCGCATGCGGCGCAGCGTCTTATTCTTGATAAAGTCCTTCGTCCGGTGGATCTTGTAGATCCCGGAGCCGCGGATGCAGATGATTTGGCGGTGCTCCATGACGGTGTATGGATTGATAAGGTTTTTAACGGGACGATGACGCTGGATGATGAGACGCGTCTTGAGATGCGTTGGTCTCCTTCGCTTGCCCTCGCGCATCGCAAATGCGCCGCTGGAACGATGGCTGCTGCCCGGGAGGCGATGGCGAACGGATTGGGGCTTCATATAGGGGGCGGGTCGCATCATGCGTTTGCCGGGCACGGTGAGGGATTCTGTGTCTTTAATGACCTTGCGCTTGCCTTGGCAACCCTTCGGTCTGAAGGTGTGATCGAGCGCGGGGCTGTCGTTGATTTAGACGTTCACCAGGGAAATGGGACCGCCCGCTTGCTTGGAGACAAAGAGGGGCTCTCGACTTTCTCGATGCATGATCCGGAGCTTTATCCGTTTGACGGGATCGGGACCTTGGCGGAGTCTTCCGTCGATATCGCGGTTCCCGCAGGCACGGGGGACGCTGAATATCATAAACTCTTAAGAGAGCGTCTTCCGGCCTTCCTCGACGAGGTCCGCCCCTCGCTCGTGCTGTATCAGGCAGGGGTAGATGTGCATGAACACGACACGCTTGGGCGTTTTCGAATGAGTGCGCAGGGAGTCGCCGAGCGGGACCGCTTCGTCGCAGAAAACGTGCTGAAGCGGGGTGTTGCGTTGGTTGTAACGCTTGGCGGGGGCTACGGGAAGGATCCGGTCGAAACCGGAGCGCTTCACGCGCAAACAATCGCGGCGGCGATACAGGCAAAGGGATAACGATGGCAGAACCACAATTTCACGAAACGGGCGAGCGGCTTGCCGCTCTGCAGAATGATCTCAAGGCCGTTGAGAAAATGCTCGGTGTCGATGAGCGGCGTGCGGAAATTGATAAGCGGGAAGCGGAAGCCGCCGATCCCGAATTTTGGGCTAATTCTTCGGTCGCAAAGAAAAAGTCAAAAGAGCTGAATGATCTCAAGAAAATCCTTGAAGATTTTGAAGCGGCTAAAACCGCTGTCGAGGATTTGTCGGCGCATTTTGAACTTGCGAACGAAGAAAAGGATGAGGGTGAGTTGGCAGAGGTCGATAAGGGGTTTGCACCCGCGCGCCGCAAAATTGTCCAGCTCGATGCTCGAATGAAGTTATCCGGGGAATTTGACGGCAATGACGCAGTGATGACCCTGAACGCCGGCGCCGGGGGAACCGAGGCGTGCGATTGGGCCGATATGCTGCTGCGGATGTATGAGCGCTGGGCCGAGCGGGCAGGCTTTAAGTTTGAGTTGTCTGATGTGCATAAGGGCGAAGAAGCGGGGATTAAGTCGATGGCCGCCTTCGTGCGCGGTCCGAATGCTTATGGATATCTAAAGAGTGAGGCGGGCGTTCACCGTCTCGTCCGCGTTTCCCCGTTTGATTCGAATAAGCGGCGGCACACTTCGTTTGCATCGATCGATGTTGTTCCCGAGTTGGATGATGATATCGAGATTGAGGTCGCTGACTCCGATGTTGAAGTTTCCACTATGCGCGCGGGCGGCAAGGGCGGTCAGAACGTTAATAAGGTCGAAACCGCCGTGCGCATCCGTCATCTTGAATCCGGCATTGTTGTGGGCTGTCGCGCCGAGCGCTCCCAGCTTCAGAACAAGATGAACGCTATGCGGATGCTAAAGGCCAAGCTGTATCAGATCGAGCAGGATAAAAAACGCTCTGCCTTGGATAAGCATTATGATTCCAAGGGCGACATCGGCTGGGGAAACCAGATTCGGTCCTATGTATTTATGCCGTATCAAATGGTGAAGGATTTGCGAACGGGGTATGAGACGTCGCAGATTCAGGCGGTGATGGACGGAGATTTGGATCCGTTCATGCATGAGTTCCTGTCTTGGGTGGCGGCCGGCCGGCCCAATCGAAAGGCTGCGGCCGCGGCTGAAAACGAGTAGGGCGGACCGGGGTCAATCCCCGACTAATTTGTTTTCTTGGTAGTCCCGGATCGCTTGTTCGATTTCTTCTTTTGTGTTCATGACAAACGGTCCGTATTGGACGACCGGTTCTCCAATCGGCGCGGCGGCGAGCAGCAGGCAGCGCCCTCCGGAATCGGAGCGTAGACGAACCGATGCACCGCTGGAAAGAAACGCGGCATGGTCATCCCGCACTAAATCTTCTCCGACGCGAACCCCGCCGTCAAAGCAATAAATGAAAGCGTTGTGATTTTCAGGAATCGGAATTTCAACATTTGAATCCGGATCAAACGCTAAATCAACGAAAAGCGGCTGGGTTCCAATCCCTTGAACGGGGCCCTCTGCATCCCCGAGAGTTCCTGCGATCAGTCGGGAGCGGACGCCGTCGCCGAGATCGCGGTCGGCAATAAGGGAAGGTTCGATGTCTTGGTACCGCGGGTGCTGCATTTTATCGGCGGCGGGAAGATTGATCCAAAGCTGAAACCCGTGAAAGGTCCCATCCTCCTGTTCGGGCATTTCCGAGTGGATCACGCCGCGTCCTGCGGTCATCCACTGGGCGCCGCCTGAAGTAAGAAGGCCTGAATTTCCCATGTGGTCGGTATGGCGCATTTTCCCCTGGATCATATAGGTGACCGTTTCAAACCCGCGGTGCGGATGCATGGGAAAGCCGGCGACGTAGTCAGCGCCCTCCTCTGAATCCATCTCATCAAGCATGAGAAACGGGTCTATGCGGTTTTCCGGGCCGAGTCCAAGGCTTCGCTTAAGGCGAACGCCCGCCCCATCGGAGACGGGGACGGCTTTAAAGATTTTTACAGGGGAGCGGGTAGGCAAGGCTATTGGCGGGGAACCAGCATGAAGTCGCGTTTGATCACCCTCTTGCGCAATGCGTTGAAAGAGGTTACCCGCGCCATGGTGCGCAATAGTTCGCTCCCTTCGGTGCGGCGTTTGTCCTCCGGCATATTCCTGAGTGAAGGATTGCCGTCTTCGAGGTACTTCACTTCGTACTTTGAATGGCGAATTCTAAGGGAATAGCCCTTCCCATTGATCGGTAAATGCGCCCCGAAGCTCCCAGAGTCATCGGTGACGGTTGAAAGCTGTTTCCCCGATTTTAGATCGCTGAATACGATATCGGCTTCTCCAACCGGCTCCATGGTGTAGAGGTCGTAGACTGCGCCTTTTACCCGGAAATCGGAACCATAATCGGGAGTTCCGCTATCGGTACTCGGGATATTAAGCGAATCGTAATCGGAGGAGACGGGTTGTGCCGAGGCCACAACGGCGGTTTCCTCTGGAAACCCGCTGCCTCCAGCGGGTGCGGTTAATTCGTTGGATCGTCGGCCCTTTTTTCGGCGTCGGCGTTTTTTCTTTTTGGGCTCTTCCACTTCCGCTTCCGCGGCCGCTGTCGCGATGCGTTCGGCTTCCGCAGCCTTGACAAGCGCGGCGGTTCTTTCCGCGGCGGCTTTCTCGGCAGCCATTTTTTCTTTGGCGGCGTCGGCGGCGGCCTTTGATTCTTCGGCGGCAACCCGTGCTGCCTCTGCCTGTTTTTGGTGTTTGAAATAATAGGAACTGACCGCCATCGCCGCAATACAGAGTCCCGCGATAACAAAGCCGGCGGACTGGGATTTCGGCGGAGGAGGTGCTATCTTCGGCGCTTCATAGGAGTCGCCTTCCATCGATGCGGGAAGGCCGCTGGTTTGGATCGCTAAGAGGTCATCGTTGCTAAATCCTTCGGATGCCGGACCATCCAGCTGGGGTTCGTTGTCTTCAAGCGATGCCGGACCGTCGAGCCGGGGTTCGTTGTCTGCATCCCCGTGAATATTTTGCGGACCTGAATCCACAACGAATTTGAACCCGCAACCGGGGCACACTTCCGCTGTGTCAGCAACTTCATTTGAGCAACCAGGGCACAAATCCAGCATAACCTTATCTTTCTACCATCAAGTGTAACGCATTGCAAGGACCAAGGGGGAAAATGGGGTTCAAACTGGACTCATATTGTGACTGAATCGCTTATTGACACTGGATTGGGTGGCTGTTAGACTTCAAGATAGCATAAGAGGAGGAGATCCTGATGAACCGAATTATTGTTATTTTTATTGTTTTTTGTGCCCTGGCCGTTCCTTCGGCGCAGGCTGAATCGAAGGAAAAAACGGAAAAACCCGTACCCGAGGTGGAAGAGCTCACCATTGAATCGTTTACAAAGACGTTCATGAAGCAGATGACAGATCAGCTAAAGATCGATAGAGCTCAAACGAAGAAGATTAGGGCTGCTATTACCCAGTCGTACGAGAAATCGAAAGATAAGTGGGACCGTCAGGATAAGTTGGAAGAGGAGCTCGAACAGGTTGGAAAGGATCTCGGAAATGAAATTCGGGCGATGTATGAAGATATCCGGGTCGTTCTCACACATGCGCAGCGCGAGCAATTCGATGACATGAGGGTTCATCAGCGGGCCCAGGGAAATCCTCGAAACGCGATGTCGTGTGTCGGCCGCGGCAATGGCGGCGGCAGTGCCCGTATGCCCAACATGGGGAATCCTCCGGGATGAAGTTTAGCCTTGCGGGAGCCCTGATTTGTTCTCTTGCGCTTGGAGCCGCTGCCGGCGAGGGAGGGGAGTCTGAAGACTCCCCGCTGCGTCAGGAACGGTTTCTGGAGCAGCTCGATAAGCATCTCGATTTAAAGGACGATCAAAAGAAAAAAATCGAAGCGGTCCTGAAAAAATCGGCTGATCGGGATAAAAAGAAAATTGCCGAGATGAAAAAGCTCAAGAAGCGAATGCGTGAGTTGGGAAATGAGCTGAAGCGTTCCGGCCAGGAGACGCGCGAGAATATCCGTGAGGAGCTTAGCCTGGATCAGAAAGAGATGTTTGATGTGATGATGCAGGAGATGAAGCGCCATCGGGGGCGTCGTGGGAAGCGCGGCCGCGGTGAAAAGCGCATGCGCGGCGTTGATATTGATCCCAGCGAAATCCCCTCGGAGTTACGGGAGCGGATGGAGGGCCGTGATCCGCAGCGCTTTCCTCCCGAGATGAGACATCGCGGGGGCGGTGGACGCGACACCCTGCCTCCCGAGATGCGTGAGCGAATCGAGAAGCTTAAGGAAATGCGCCGCCGTCAGGGTCCGGGTTCCCAGCGTGATGTCCCGCCTCCGGATCAGTGGGACGATCGACCTTCCCCGTTCGGGGGTGGTCCTGACCGCAACGACGAAGACGACTAGCGGGGCGGAAGCCCCGCTGTGCCGGGTTTCATGGGGGCTATTAGGACGCCCGGCCTAGCGGGGCGGAAGCCCCGCTGTGCCGGGTTTCATGGGGGCTATCAGGACGCCCGGCCGAGTAGGGTGGCACCGATGTAGTGGGGCGAAAGAAAACGGCCCCCGGCAAATGCCGGGGGCCGTTCATCTTTAATTGTTTGACGCTATTAAATGAGCGCCGGAAGGAATACGAGCGAAACAATCGTCATCAACTTGATGAGAATGTTCATCGCGGGTCCGGAGGTATCTTTGAACGGATCCCCGACGGTGTCGCCAACAACAGCCGCTTTGTGGGTTTCCGAGCCTTTTCCGCCGAAGTGGCCTTGCTCGATGTACTTCTTGGCGTTGTCCCAGACCGCGCCTGCGTTGGACATCATGAGACCGATGGCCACACCGGATACGGTGGCACCGGCGAGGAATCCGCCGAGAGCCGAGAGTCCGAGGAACTTTCCAACGAGCAGCGGCGCAACGACCGCCGAGACGCCCGGCAGGATCATTTCCCGAAGCGCGGCTCCGGTAACGATATCCACACAGGTGTCGGAATCCGCTTTCGCGGTTCCTTCCAGAAGGCCCTTAATTTCCTTGAACTGACGTCGGATCTCAAGCACCATGAGGTTCGCGGCGCGACCAACAGCCTTCATGGTCATCGCAACGATCGCACACGGCATAACGACTCCGAGGAAGAGCCCCATAACAACGTCAACATTCGTGAGGCTGAGGTCTAGCGGAGCACCAGTGAGCATGGCAGCGCTTTGGGAGAAGGCCGTAAACAGCGCCAGCGCCGTGAGAGCCGCCGAGCCGATTGCGAAGCCTTTGCCGACGGCTGCCGTCGTGTTTCCGATCGCGTCGAGTTTGTCGGTGATCGCGCGGATTTCCGGAGGTTCTCCGGCCATTTCCGCCAAGCCGCCGGCGTTGTCGGTGATCGGACCGTAAGAGTCCGTCGCCATGACGATGCCGATGGTGGCGAGCATTCCGAGAGCGGCCAATGCGATTCCGTAAAGATTACCGAACTTGTAAGCGACACCGATGCCGATAACGATCGTGATGACCGGGAGGCAGACGCTTTCAAATCCGACAGCGATGCCGTTGATGATCGCGGTCGCGACGCCGGACTGTGAGGTCTCGGCTTGCTTGACGATCGGGGCACGTGCGGTGTAGTAGTCCGTTTCCATTCCGACGAGAATTCCCGTAACAAGACCGGCGATGACGGAGTAGAAGTAGTCTGCGGAACCAAACAGTTTGGTGATGATTACGTAGGCCGGGATCGCGAAGATGATGCCCGCGATATAGGTCGACATGTGAAGCGCCTTATCCGGTTCCATGCCGCGAAGCAGCTTCATCGACCAGACACCGAGAACTGACGCGAAGAGACCAACACCGGCCAGTGCCATCGGCAATAGCATGCCGTTGGTTTGGTTCGGATTGTCAGGACCCCAGGCATAGGCAAGTGCGATACCGGCGATAATCGAACCCACGTAGGATTCGAAGAGGTCCGCGCCCATTCCAGCGGTGTCGCCAACGTTGTCGCCAACGTTGTCCGCGATAACGCCCGGGTTGCGCGGGTCGTCTTCCGGAATGTTTGCTTCGGTCTTTCCAACGATGTCGGCACCGACGTCTGCGGCCTTCGTGTAGATACCGCCGCCGATGCGCGCAAAAAGCGCGATGGAGGAAGCACCCATGGCGAAGCCGTTGATGACGGCGGGGGTGTTGTTGAAGCAATAGACGAGTGCAACGCCGCCGAGTCCGAGTGCGGCCACGGTGAGTCCCATGACCGATCCGCCGCGGAAGGAGACTTCGAGCGCGAGCTCAATTCCGCCCTTCTTGGCGGCTTCAAGCGTACGGCTTGAAGCGGTGGTAGCTGCCTGCATGCCGAACCATCCGGCCGTCATGGAGAACAAGGCGCCGATAATGTAGGCGACCGAAGTCTCTTTGCTGACGAACGCGGCAAGAGCCGCGCCGACAATCGCGATAAAAACCGCGATGATCTTGTATTCCTTCTTAAGGAAAACGATGGCGCCGCTTTGAATCGTGTTGGCGATTTCCATCGTTTTTTCGTCCCCGTGAGGGGCCGATTTAGTACCGAAGTAATTCCAAATAGCTACGCCCATGCCGGTAACGACGACACCGCCGAGCATCGGAAAGAATTGAGCTGTCATTTCCATTTATCCTCGTGAATTAGAACTTTTCGTTCGGGTTGACTTTAATGCCTGGGCCCATCGTTGCAGACAGTACGACGCTGCGAACGTAGACGCCTTTCGAGCTGGATGGCTTCATCTTTACAACAGTCGACAAGAGCGCTTTCGCATTCTCGGCGATTTTTGAGGGCTCGAAGGACTTCTTCCCGATTCCGACGTGAAGGATGCCGTAGTCGTCGTTTTTAAACTCGACGCGTCCCGCTTTGAGCTCATTGACGGCTTTCTTGACATCAAACGTAACCGTTCCGCTCTTCGGATTGGGCATGAGACCGCGAGGGCCGAGCACGCGCCCGAGCTTCGCGATATCCTTCATAACGTCGGGAGTAGCGACGAGAACGTCAAAGTCGAACTTCCCTTTTTGGATGGTTTCAACGAGATCGGCGTGGCCGACAAGATCGGCGCCCGCCTGTTCTGCGTCTTTTGCTTTTTCACCCTTCGCGATAACAGCGACCCGGCGGTTCTTCCCAGTGCCGTGAGGCAGGGCGACGGTGCCGCGGATTTGCTGATCGGATTGGCGGGAGTCGATGCCGAGCCGCAGGTGCAGCTCGATCGATTCGTCGAATTTGGCCGTTGCGGTTTTCTTGACGAGCTCGGATGCATCCGCGAGGCTGTAGATTTTTTCTGTATCGACGTCTTTAACCGTGTTATTGAATCGTTTTCCCATGATTATGCCTCCACCTCGATGCCCATCGAGCGAGCTGTGCCCCGGACCATCAGGAGCGCCTGCTCAACGTCGTCCGTGTTAAGGTCGGGCAGCTTTTGTTTCGCAACGTCCTCTGCCTGCGCGCGCGTAATCTTGCCAACCTTATTTTTGTTGGGCTCGCCCGAGGCCTTTGCTAGTCCGGCAGCTTTTTTGAGCAGTGCGGACATTGGCGGCATCTTAGTGATGAAGGTGAATGAGCGGTCTTCAAAA
>JBFIEP010000062.1:0-9955 GCA_041603335.1 Elusimicrobiota bacterium
CCCGGGAAAATCGTCGGGTTTATCACACGCGGCCACCCGTTCGTTGCAGGCCCTCTCGCCAAACTACTCAACAGAAAAGCGGACAAAAACGGAATCGAAGTTCAATGCATCGATTCGATCTCTTCATTCGACTCCATCATTTCTCTGGCTTCAAAACTCGGATTCACCGATTGGGACGCAGTGCACTACTACACCTCCGAAGTTCTAACCGATGATGGAGCTCCCCTCATTAATCAGATTCCAATGATTCTCACGCTGCCTGTAATTTCCAAGGAACGCCTCGAAGAAAATAAGCAGTTGGTCCAACTGCTCAAAAAGGCGTACCCCAAAAAACATGACGTATATTTCTACGGTCCGCGCTACGAGGTCCGGGAACTTGAACGCGTCCCGCTCTCAGAACTCCACCAACGCCTGGATGCGATGGACGATCACCTCGCCGCAGCGATTCTCATGTTCGTTCCGGCGGTATCATGAAAGTAGGCTTACTCTACACAGGCGGACTCGACAGCGCGCTCTTAGCGGAATATTACGCCCGCAAGGAAGCACACGTGATTCCGATCTATGTCGCCGACGGCCTGCGGTGGGAAAAAGACGAAATCGCAGCAGCGCGCAAGGTCCTCCGTTCACTCAAAGGGAAGATAGAACCCTTAACAGTCATCCAACTCGATCAACGCCCTTTCTACAATGCCTCTCATTGGTCAATCAAGGGGAAAGCGCCCGGACTCAAGGCCCGCTGGGATTCTATCCCCCTGAAGGGACGCAATCTCCTCCTGCTTTCCTGTGCCGCAGCCTTCTGCTCCGATCGAGTCGATCGTTTGGCGATTGGCGTATCTAAACACAACCCCTTCGCTGACGCAAAACGCCCGTTCTTTTCGGCTCTCGAACAAACACTCGCTGCAGGATATGGGAAGCGGCTCAAAATCGATGCCCCCTTCTTAAAAATCTCCAAGCTTTCCCTTATTCGAGATTCTATTGATGTTCGCCTGGACTGGACCTTTTCCTGCATTCAGCCCACCGGGCAACAGCACTGCGGGATCTGCACAAAATGCGCTGAACGCCGCACGGCCTTTAAAGATGCAGGCGTTTTGGACCGCACGAAGTATGCCAAATGACAGGGCAAAATTAGGTCCCCCGGCCCATTTGACTCCCATAGAAAAAGAAATATTATCCCGTCCTGTCGTCATTTGCGCCGAGGACCGTTTGTATAAACACCAGGAGACCGCTGCATCCATGAATTTCTCGGCACACGATATTCCGCCCTCTGTAGACCATTTCCCATCCTGCTCGTGTTTTCTCTGTTATTGCCTGAAACGCGAGAAACTACGCTCGGGACGCCTCACTCTCTAACTTTGTAGAATGGGGGCGATGCCCCCCATCCAACGTTTTGATGCCGCCGTCATCGGTACCGGCCCCGCTGGGGAAGGTGCTGCGATGAAAATGGCGAAGGCAGGAAAAAACGTTGTTGTTATCGAGCGATTCCAACGTGTCGGCGGGGGCTGCACCCACTGGGGAACAATTCCTTCCAAGGCCATACGTGAGTCGGTGCGCCAACTCGCAGAATTTCGCGCTCACCCGATTTTCCGTTCCGAACGGCGCGGATTTAAAATCGATTTCCATTCGATTTTGGAATCCTCGAACTCGGTCGTATCCCTTCAGGCTCAAATGCGGCACGGTTTCTACGACCGCAACCGCGTTCCGGTCCTAGAGGGTCACGCAAAATTTATCGACCCCAAAACCCTCGTGGTTGCCGACCGGCGCGGGGCTAAGAAACATGTCGCGGCGGATCACTTTGTCGTCGCGGCGGGCACCCGGCCCTATCGCCCGCCCGCCGTGGATTTCGATCACCCCCGCATTCTCGATTCGGACAAAATCCTGGGAATGACCGAAACTCCCCGCACCATGACAATCTATGGAGCCGGAGTCATCGGCTGCGAATACGCATCCATTTTCAGGGAACTCGACACAAAATTAAACCTCGTTAACACCCGCGCCAAGCTTCTCGATTTCCTCGATGATGAAATTGTCGATGCCCTTGCCTACCATCTGCGCGATCGCGGAGTTTTAATACGTCACGGCGAGGAAGCCGAAAAGGTAACCGCCACAAAAAAAGACGTAACCCTCCATTTAAAATCCGGAAAAAAACTTACGACCGATTATCTTTTATGGGCGAATGGAAGGACGGGAAACACCCAAGACCTGAACGTAGAAAAAGCCGGAATCAAGATTGACCACCGGGGTCTCATCCTGGTTGACAAAAACTACCGCACATCGGCCAAACACATCTATGCGACAGGAGACGTCGTAGGCTTCCCGAGCCTCGCCTCGTCCTCCTACGATCAAGGCCGTTTTGCGGCAACCCATATCGTTGAAGGGAAATGCGACCAGCGCCTTATCAAAAACATGCCGACGGGAATCTATACCGATCCTGAAATCAGTTCCATTGGGGCGACGGAAAAAGAACTCACCGAAGCCAAAATTCCTTACGAGGTCGGCCGCTCCCTTTTCCGCAGCCTGGCTCGGGCGCAAATCACGGGCCGCACCAGCGGCATGCTAAAGATACTTTTCCATCGCGACACCCTCGAGGTTCTAGGCGTTCATTGCTTCGGTGATCAAGCCGCCGAGATTATTCACATCGGGCAAGCCGTCATGGCGCAAAAAGGAAAAGCCAACAGCCTTGAATTTTTTGTAAACACAACTTTCAACTACCCTACGATGGCAGAAGCCTATCGTGTGGCGGCCCTCAACGGCCTAAACCGCGTGTCTTAATTTTGGAGAGCACCTTATGAAAAAGAATCGTTTAAACAGCTTCAACACACGAAGCACCCTGCAGTCCGGCGGCAAAA
Organism: Elusimicrobiota bacterium; assembly: GCA_041603335.1. Lineage (GTDB taxonomy): Bacteria > Elusimicrobiota > Elusimicrobia > UBA1565 > UBA1565 > UBA1565. The sequence continues at coordinate 2,844 of JBFIEP010000062.1, forward strand.
GCTACGACATTTTCCGCCTGGCAGAACTGGCCGACAACCACGATATCGATCGACTCCCGTATTCGATTAGGATCTTTCTGGAAAATCTCCTCCGCAACGAAGACGGTCACCACGTCAACAAATCGGAAGTGGAAAAAGCCGCGGACTGGACCAAGACAAAGGGAGGGTCCGGGGAATCTTCGTTCATGCCTGCACGCGTGCTCATGCAGGACTTTACCGGAGTCCCTGCCGTCGTTGATCTCGCGGCCATGCGCGACGCTGTTAAAAAAATCGGCGGAAACCCCAGCTCAATCAACCCGCTCGTACCCGTACATCTTGTCGTTGACCACTCGGTTCAAGTTGACAATTACGGTACCGCAGAATCCTTCGCACAGAATTCAGTAATCGAATTCAATCGCAACAAAGAGCGCTACCAATTCCTCAATTGGGGACAAAAAGCCTTTAAGGATTTCACGGTTGTTCCTCCCGAAACCGGCATTGTCCATCAAATAAATCTCGAAAGTCTCGCGCGAGTCGTCTGGACTGCAGAGGAAGACAACATAACGCTGGCCTATCCCGACACACTCGTCGGCACCGACTCACACACCACGATGATCAACGGTCTCGGCGTTCTCGGTTGGGGTGTCGGCGGGATTGAGGCAGAAGCCGTAATGCTCGGTCAGCCCGTCGCAATGCTCACCCCGCAGGTTGTTGGATTTAAGATGACCGGAAAACTCCCCGTGGGAGCGACCGCAACCGATGCCGTACTGACCGTTGTCGAGATGCTGCGTAAAAAAGGAGTCGTAGGGAAATTCGTCGAGTATTTCGGACCCGGACTCGCCAATCTGACCCTGGCGGACCGCGCAACGATCTCCAACATGGGACCGGAATACGGCGCGACCGTGGGAATCTTTCCCGTCGACAACCGCACCCTCGAATACCTCGCACTCACAGGACGCTCGGAAGAGCAGATCCGGTTGGTCGAAGATTACTGCAAAGCGCAGGGACTCTTCCGCATCGACGGCGCCCCGGAAGCGGTATACAGCGACACACTCGAACTCGACCTATCCACGATCCGCCCCTCCATCTCCGGACCGAAACGGCCGCAAGACCGCATTGAACTGGACTCGGCAAAACCGGCATGGGGAAAAACGCTCGACACACTTATCGCGCGTGACGAGAATCCGGACAAGGACGCGACGGTTCCTGTAACAATGGGAGACACGTCCTTTGATTTCGGCCACGGAGACATCGCAATTGCCGCAATCACGTCGTGCACCAATACATCCAATCCGTGGGTCATGATCGGCGCGGGATTACTCGCAAAGAAAGCCGTGGAGAAAGGCCTCGCAACGAAACCATGGGTTAAAACAAGCTTGGCGCCGGGTTCAAAAGTGGTCATGGATTATCTAGAGGAAGCCGGTCTCGTCAAACCGCTGGAAGCGCTGGGCTTCTACCTGGTCGGCTACGGATGCACCACCTGCATCGGAAATTCCGGCCCGCTGGCAGAACCGGTCCAAAAAGCGATCGAAGAAAAAAATCTCGTCGCGACCTCGGTTCTTTCAGGGAATCGCAACTTTGAAGGACGTATCAGTCCGCACATCCGGGCGAACTATCTCGCCTCTCCGCCTCTCGTTGTCGCCTATGCACTCGCAGGCACAATGGATAAAGACATCACGAAAGAACCGCTTGGAACAGACAAGGACGGCAAACCCGTTCACCTCAAAGATATCTGGCCCTCGGACGACGAGATCAGTGCCGTCGTGCAGCGATCAGTCAAGAAGGATATGTTTGTAAAGCGGTACCTATCAGGCGATAATGGCCCTGATTCCTGGCAGAAAATTTCCTCCGGCGAAAGCGAGCTGTACCCGTGGGACGGCGATTCGACCTACATCAAACACCCGCCGTATTTCGAAGGCTTTGATGGGAAACCGCGCGTCGCCGCCGACATCGACGATGCTCGTGTCCTCATGGTTCTCGGTGACTCAACAACAACCGATCACATCTCACCTGCCGGCTCAATCGCACAAGACGGCCCGGCGGGAAAATATCTCGCCGACCACGGTGTAGAAAAAAAGGACTTCAACTCATTCGGCTCACGCCGCGGCAATCATGAAGTAATGATGCGCGGGACCTTTGCGAACATCCGCATTCGCAATTTCATGCTCGATAACGTTGAGGGCGGATACACCGCTCACCAACCAAGCGGAGAACAGATGTCGGTCTTTGATGCGGCTGAAAAATATAAGAAAGAAGGGGTTCCGACGATCGTCATCGCGGGTAAAGAGTACGGCACCGGGTCCTCACGCGATTGGGCGGCGAAGGGCCCGAACCTTCTTGGCGTACAAGCCGCAATTGCCGCGAGTTATGAACGGATCCACCGCTCGAATCTCGTGGGAATGGGAATTCTGCCGCTCCAGTTCGAAGAGGGGAGCGATGCCGCAAGCCTTGGTCTGACCGGGAAGGAAACAATCTCGATCACCGGATTAGCCGGCGGCATTAAGACTCAAATGACAGTGACCGTTAAGGCCGACGACAAGACCTTCAACGCCGTTGTCCGTCTCGACACACCGGCAGAGATCGAGTATTACCTCTATGGCGGAATTTTAAGCTACGTACTTTCGCAGCTATCAGCGGAAGGAAAAAAAGAAGGGGTCACGGCATAAAAACCGATAAGGCCCGCGGTTAAACCAGCTCGACGTCCATAACGCCGGCACCCAGGCCGAAGGAACGGACCTCGGATGTTCCCACGCGCCGCGCCCATTCGGCAGCTGCCGGCTGAAACGCGCGGGAAAACTCCAGAATGGAAAACAGCGGCCAGGGAACGGGACGCGAAAACCGGAATTCCAAACGCCCCGGTTCCGCGGAAACACCGTTGATTTTGTGGAGGCGATCGACGGTTTTTAAAATCGAATCCAACTGCGGATCTCCGAGGCTTTTTCTCCCGAATGCAGCCGGCCTTCCTTCGTTAACCGGCTTGACCCAAACCACAAGCCCCTCTTCTATACGCAGCCGCAAGCGATGGGGCGCGTCGAGCGCATCAAGTCCTCGGGGAGAGCCCAAGGCTTTGGAAAGACGCGATGAAAACCCGGTCCAATCGGATCGCTCCCCCTGGGAAAGGCAAACCTCGACCTCGGCTCGCGAAAAGGCGTTATTGTTGTCCAGGCGAAGGGCATACCCCGGACGGTCCTCCCCGCCTAAGGCGTCTACCAGTCGGCGCCCTGCGTCCTTTCCCAAAATCCGCAGCAGTTCGCGGCCGATCATTTCTTCCCCGCCGATTTCTCTTTGGAATTCTTCAAGAGCTGGTGCGAGGCCCCTGAATGCCACCCCGTATCCCCAAGGCGGTAGGAGTCCGCGTGCTCGGCAACTTTCCTGCGAGCGGAAGCCACGGCCTTACCGTCAAATGCCAGCATGTCATGGTACTGGAGCATGTTCTCCCGCCACATCCGCAATGTAAAACGACGACCGAGATCGGTTAGGTTCGCGTAACCGGAAAGGGATCTGAGCATAATCTCCGAATGAAACAACCGCCGCGCCGTGTTCATTTCTACAGACGAACGGTCTTCTTTCGAGAATTCCCGTGATTTCAAAACACGGATTAAAAAGCGCGTCACATTAATGAATGCATGGGCGCCGAGCAGCATGCCGTGCAGGCGGCGCGGGTCCGGCCGCAGCGGTGAATAGATCAACTCCCCCGCCTGCCCCGGTTCGATCAGCGGATCCACCGCAAACAGCAAATTGAGTTTTTGATGACAGAATTCATGGACGATTGTTTCCGCCTGCAGCAGAATGTCATCGGTATGGGAAAGACAGAACGCCCCGCGAAGATCTTTGTACGACGAGCTAACGCTCCCCATCCCGCTGGGATTTTCAAGGGGCACAATAAGTCTTAGAAAATCTGAAATCTCTTCATGGAGCGGCGCGTCAAAAATGCGGATTTGAGTCATTGCGTCCGACATTGATTCTGCAAAAATCTTTTCCTTCGGGCCCGACAAAGGAGAAACGCCGTGCACGCGGATCGGCTGAAGCAGCAAGGGGTCCCGATAATCGACCCACAATGTCTCGGTGATCGCGGTAAGTTCCCGGGGCGCTCCCCGCTTTCCGGAATCAGACGTTACACGCAAAGCACCCCCGACGACTTCGCAAAGCGCGTCCTTTCCGGCTTCTTCCGCGGGGAATTCGAAGTAAAGATGGGTGCCGGTCACATGGAACCGTGCACCGGAATCGATCCTGATTTTAAGTTTCTTCTTCGCCCCCGTTAGGACGGCTTTGGCCGCAGCAAAGTTCTGCAAAAAGGGGAAATGGATTTCCCACTCCGACCCGTCGCGATTCTGGGTTTCGAAACTGCGCCCGACCGACAACCAGCAATCAAACGTCGGGAATGTCGCCAACACATCACGCACCGCCGGCGGCCCGCTGAGCAGATAGGCAATGGTCTCGTTTAATTTAAAGTGCCTGAGTCCGGACGGACCTTTTCGCAAAAGTCCGCCCAAACGTTTTAAATCCGAGAGACCCTGCCGAATGCGATAAGACTTAACCGCTTTCCACTCGCGGTCATTCCCGCCGCCGAGGACCCAGCGCCCCTCATCCAATTTCACTGATTCTGCTCTTCCCAGGTTTTGGTGATCCCGAGAGGATCGGACCCGCTCTTATCCTTTTTCAAATCCGCGATTTCTGTTTCCGCCTCGGCGATGAGGCGATCGATCTCGCTTTTCTGATCATCGGAGAGCTCCACTTCGGCCTCCCCGCCCTCTGCACTCGCGGCCTTGCTCGCGGGGATTAGGCCGCGTGAAACGATGTATTCCATGGTCTCCCGGTTTGAACCCGCGAGCTTAAGTCGCAGGTCCTGGTTCTGCACCTCGCGGTCAAACAAGGCGGCGAGGCCTTCCAAGGCGGCGTTATCCGCCTTTAACTTGGGATGCAGGGTGACCGAGAACTCACCATCCTCTTCAGAAACCTGGGTATAAGCCCGGTCGGAAAGAACATGCGCGGCCATGCGAACGGCCTCAAGCGGCCAACGTCCTTTTTCAACCGAAACGACGACTTCGTTTTCTTCTTCTTCAACGGTATGCTTCACAAAACGGCCTCCTCGGTGCGGGACACGGGGCGGTAACGGTCGCCCGAAAGGGTCACGGCGCGCTCCTCTGTAATCGCGCGGATATCAGGGGCGTCCATGTATTTTTTATAACTCCGGTGCACCCCGACGCAAGACTCCCGGTAAATGCATTTTCCGCATTCGGGGTGATTCTCTACGAGCTTAATATCGGACAGCGTGTTATGAACGAACGGCCACAATCGCGTCGGAAGCGTGCATAATGGGAAGTGATAGAGCCGGACTTCCTTGAGCTTCAAAAGTTTTTTGTAGTTGCGGTCGACGTGGACAGCGCACTCCGACATCGGAAACATCAACCGCTCCCGGTACTTCTCGGCAAACCCCTCGACCTCCACGAATAAAAAACACAACCTGTCGATATCGGGGAATCGCTCCAGCAGCATATCGATGAGACCATCCAAATACTTCACCTGGATCCGCGTAAGAATCACCCGTACTTCAACCTTTTGATTTTCCTTGCGCGCATCCAGCGCATGCCGAAGCCCCGCCATCGTATTGTCAAAACTCCCGGGGGCGCGCGAGATGCTCTCATGCGTCTTGGCGTCATATCCGAAGACCGGAATCGCAGCCTCGAAATTATCCCCGCCAATCGCAAATACCGATTGGCAAAACTTCTCATAATTGAACATACGCCCATTGGTCAACAGACGAATCAACCGCGATGGAAACTCTTTGCGAATATGGCCGAGGATTTTTAGAAAATCCGGATTGAGCGTCGGCTCGCCGCCGGTGAGGTTGAAGTAGTCGCTGACGTCATCAAATTTCAAGAACCTGCGATGGCCCTGTTTATATTCCGCGATTTTCCGGGTGATAACATCGAGGGTATATTTCTCGTTTGTCCCTCGAAACCCCTCCGTCGGGTTTGAGCAGAACACGCAGCCGATATTGCAATCGGGCCAAATCGCGAAATCAGGCATAGCTCTACCGAAGCGGCTTCAACTCCGAATCTCCCCGGCGGTTAAGATATTCCTTCCAGAGCCCCTCACACTGATCGTAGAGGCGGCAGCCGTCGCACACGGGGGGCTTGATGCGTCCGTTGTTCTGACGGGAAGCACCGACATCTTCATTTTGGAAATCCGGCGCCCAATGCCGCGTGCGAAAAATGGCAGTCTCCCGAATTTCTGAAATTTGGTCGAGATAATCTTCGAAGTAGCATAACGGGACATAACGCACCGTCCATTCGCGGGTGCCGCCCGCTCGCCCTACGTCCAGCATCTCCCGCATATAAGGCGCTGCATCGGAAATTTTAGGAACCTGTGCCTCGAATTGGGAAAACGCCCCCCCATAATTCGGATCCACGAAAATGAACTCGGCATTCACGAGTTCAAGCTTCAAAAACAGGCGCCCAATATCGGGGAGGTGTTTCATATTGCGGCGCGTGACGGTGCAATTGGCGTGGATACGCTTGAGACCGTATTTCCGGAGATGCTCAATGCCTTTAACCAACTGATCGAATGCGCCCGGAACAGCGGTCATTTGATCGTGCAGCTGTGCATTATGACCATGAATCGAAAAGATAATTTCGGTAACACCGGATTCCACGGTCTTTTTTGCGAAATCCTCATAGAAAAACATCCTGCCATTGGTGACAACAACAATGTCTTCGAAACCAAGCTTTTTAGCCGTCCGTACCAAAGGGATGAAATCGCGACGCATCGTGGTCTCACCCCCGATCATCTCGAGATAGGTGACGCCTTTGGCACGCCCTTGGACCATTTCCTTGATAATCGCCTGAGTCGTCTTATCGGGAACATCCCGTTTATTTAGATCGACGCAGAAATGGCAATGGCTGGAGCAAGAAAAACCAGTAAAAAGAACTAGTTTTTCTACTCTTTTTCCAGCTGCTTCCGCTTTTAATACCGATGCCGCTTTGGCCATATTGTTATGAGAAGGGGCTTCCCTTCCTTAGTATGGGGGGTATTTGGGGCCAATGCAAGAGAGTCAGCTCCCCCAAACTCCCTTCGTTTTCGTCCCGGAGTGAAACATTTGAAACATTCGTATCAATCGCTCCTCCAGTTTC
>JBFIEP010000063.1:0-9919 GCA_041603335.1 Elusimicrobiota bacterium
CAAAAACGTCGAATCCGTGATCAATAAGCCATGCCCCGAAAAGAAAATGCGAAGACATGTTTTGTCCGTTCCCGTGGAAATGGATGACGGTTCCGCTTTTCGTTCGCCGGCGATTCGGGAAAAATATCCCGGTCAATTGCGTTCCGTCTTCCGATTTAAACCGGACTCCTTTGTAAGTGAGTCCAAAATCTTCCGGGTTATAATGGACCCCTTCGGTGGGATAAAAGAAAAGTCTCGTGCATCCCGACACAAGCACAACCGTCAAAAGGAGAAAAGCTCTCACAGAAAGAAGCCCAGCATTAGGGATATTTCCCGGCTTCTGCGCCGGCTTTGGGTGGAAAGCCGGAGAATCAGATTCGTAGTAACATCAAAATTCTGAATCAGCTTAATTCCGTAATCGGGACGCGTATCTCCGGCTGTGTAGACCTGGATTTCTCCTTCCGCTTGAGCCCGGTAACGGGGATGCAGCTCCAGCAAGGCACCGAGCTTCGCGCCCGTGCCCAAACGGTATCCCTTCCTAAAGACAGGGCTAACGCCCTGTAAAACCTGACCCAATGCATAAAAGGTTTCCTGCCTCACCACGCTGCTGCGTGCGGCAAGCCCCGCCCCCCAGCGAAAATCCCAATATCCGGAGGCCCAATCCCGCTGATCAGAACCAGGATCAGTGCTGTATCCCAATTGGACGGTCCAGGAATTGGGTTTGGTCCAAGAATCCCAAGGGGAAATCGACGTGATTTCCAGAAGTTTTGCTTCATGCAAATAGATTCGGTCGGATTTATTAACACGTCGGAATTTCAGATGGGGACCTTCTAATTTACTTCCCGGGATATAGGCCTGGGGAGGATCGAGAAGGTCATGCATCGCGATCCGGGCGGAAATTTCTTCAAACGTCGATTCGTCGGTAGATCCCCCGGAAATTCCGACACGCGAACTGCGATGACCCAAATGGGGGTGCGCCGACTTAGGAGCAGTGGGGGGAGGCGTCGCGGGGGAATCGATTTTCCCTCGGTGGGATAGAACAGCCGCTTCCCGCTTGCGGATTCCTTCACTCGGATTTTGGACGGGGCCGGTAATAAAGAGTAGATAATCCGCCGCCGCATCAAATATCAGCGCCTGCCTATCGGCGGGGAGCGTGGCCGCATCCGCAAGCCCCTGGTTTAAATCGCCAAACCCCAGGGCCGCGACGATTTTCTTTTCTTTTTTATTTAAGAGTGCCTTCCGAGCGAACAGCTTCGAAGCTTGGGAGGGACGGTATACAACATCATCCACGAGACCCGGGAATTCGGCGACCCAACGCAGGGTGTCGACCGGGATCACAAACACAGGGCGTTTAGGGGAAATCTTCAGCTTGGGTTCGGCGACTTCCAGAAGGGGGAGAAGCTGATAGGAACAGTTCTTGTTCACGAAGTAATACGGGAATTGAGTGCTTCCCATTTCCCAGGAATGCAGGACAAGTCGGTGCAGCGCAGTACTCGATAGGTTAAGACGATACTCCCAGAGATCCCGGGATTCCATGTTCGTGTATTCCTGGACCTTGCTGTAATAAGGAAGTGCTGCGTAGCGCCCCTCAAAGCCGCCGCCGAGCCCTTTTACGACATAGCCGAGCGGACTTACTTTATTGATCATAGCGGCGAAACTCAAGGTATGGTCCATAAGGTGCTCGCCTTCCTCATGTCCTTTTCGATCGATCCGCAGAAACGTATGCCCAAACATCGATCCCGGACTGTTCATAAAGGCCGACGCGAAAACCATGGTCACCGATTGAGGATCAAGCTTTTTCATCCAATGCTCGAATTCGGGACAAGCCCGGGTGGGAATCCGGGACCGGTCGATCTCCAGTGTCCGGATCAACCAATCGTACCGTGCCGGGAACTTACAAACAGCCATCTGGAGAGGCTCATGGGTATAGTCCCCATGAAGCATCTCCGGGGAATAGAGACCGGCCAAGGAGGCCAGAAGCTCATCGCGGGGGCTCTTTCTTCCTGTTTTCGCGAGGAAGAAACCCGGCGATGCCGCTTCACTCCCAAAAACACCCAAAAGGCTGCGGCGATAGTGGAGAAGTCGATGCCAATGGGGATCGTCCCAGAGCTTGAGGTCCTTTGCCTTTTGCTGCAGCTCTATGAGGTAGGGCTCGCCAACAGGCTCCTCAGCAAAGGAAACGCCTATGCAGGAACTCAGAATGATAGCGGCAACAAGGGTTCGCATAAAAAATACGGGCGGGCACCCGAAGGCGACCGCCCGTATTCTACAAATGTCTTTACGCTTACAGGGTGCAGCTTGTCGACAAGGTCTGATCCGCCGCGACACGACCTTCGATGTTCTGGAGAAGCTTCTCCGGTGTGGTTCCGTCAGCCGGGAACAACGTCGAATAGCTCTTTTTAGTCATCGAGAGGAAGTTATCGGCAGACTCCCCACGGCATCCCATCAGCGAAGCGAAGGTCGAGGCATACTCTCCCTCACCCGCCGCGAGCTCCCGGGAAAGGCTTCGGAAGTTAACAGCAACAAAGATTTTCTTTTGCCGCTGCTTCATTGCCGTGGCGTTTGGAGCACATCCAAACGTTCCAGTCGTGATCGATGACGATTTGAAACCAATAAACGCATCAATCGTAGAAGCCACGAGCTGTTTACCCTTCGTGTTCTCTTTAAAGACGTAGGCTCCGATACCGCAGCCGGCGTCATTATATCCCCCAGCATGAACTCCAACGCCGACGGCCAGGAGCAATCCTACAACAAGGATTCCTAATGTTTTTTGCATATGTTGTTTTCTCCTTTTATCCGCCGAATCAGAGACTGCAAACCTGGGACAGCGCCGGGTTGGCGGCCATCTCGGTTTCAACCGTGTTTAGGAGTTGGTCCGGGCCGGCGTCTTTCGCCGGAAACAGCGTGTCGTAGTTCCCTTTTGTGAAAGACAAGAACGCCGGCTGGGCAGCTGATCCGCATCCCATCAACTTCGCGAAGGTCACCGCGTATTCACCATCGCCGGCCGCGAGTTCACGCGACAGCGAGCGGTAATTTGTAACGATAAACTTCTTCCGCTTGAGCTGCATCTTCGCCCACCAACCTTCGGAAGAGCATCCGGAAGTTCCGGAAGTAATTCCGAACATTTGGTTTCCCATTGTTCCGTTAGTCGTCATCGCAAAGACCTGAGGTCCATTGCTGTCTGAAGCAATGACCAAGCTGCCTAATCCGCAACCGGCCATGTTTGAATTTCCACGTGCTGCATGTGCTGAAAGCCCTGTCAGCAACAAAAGAGCTGCTAAAGGAACACTGTATCGCATGCCGCCTCCCATTCCATCGTGATGTATAAGTTTTACGCGTGCCTGCGCACACGCAAGTTCGGCTACGGTAGCCCTTTATCTATTGGGCGTCAAGCCTTATCGCCGTTGGGACGGCTGGAATGGCCGCTTCGTTGCATTTAGGCGATGCTTAAGGAGGAGAGTCATGAACAAATTTCCGCCCAAAAAAATCGCCGTCGCTTTCGACCATAGCGCCCCTTCGGTAGCGGCTCTCAACACCGCCAAGGGACTTGCGCGCCATTGGGACGCTTTTCTCGACATCATCTACGTCTTTGAGATGCCGCCGACCTACGGTCACGCCGGAGAAGTTATCCTCATCAGTCCTGCGCAATGTGAAGAACATAAAGAAACCATGAGAGATAACATCAAGAAACTTATGGCGAATTTCAAATCCGACGGCTACGAAATCCACGTCCTGGAAGGCGGTGCTTCAGCTGCGGTCGATAAATGGGTTAACACCCAGGATACCGATCTTCTCGTCACCGGTACACATGGATATACGGGGATACTGCACATCTTATTCGGCTCTGTGGCGGGATCAATCGTAGCGGAATCGCATGTCCCTGTACTAACGGTTCACGCCGACCGACCTCTAAATGTTCCAAATCGGGTATTACTGCCGTTTAATCAAGAATCCTACGCGGAGGGGGCGCTCGCCGCCGGTCTTAAATGGTGCGAAGACTTCAAAGCCCACGCCACAATATTCCAAGCCGTGGAAAAAAAGAAGGATGAGGCGCCAACAGAGGTGAAGCTTAAGGAGCGGGTCGCTCCTTTTATAGAGAAGCAAAACTTGATTCACCCCGACGTTATCGTCCGCTCCGGCGACCCCATTCGCTCAATTCTTGAAGCGGCCAAATTCGGAAACTACGATCTTGTTGTCCTCGCCGCACATCACAAAAATTTCTGGAAGGATCTTGTTTTGGGGATGACCACAGAACGGGTACTTCGGCTCAGTGATACGCCTTTGCTGTCCTTTATTTCTTCCGAATCCAACAGCGAGTAAAGGACGGTTGACGGGCTTACGGCGCTAGCTAGGCGGTCCTGACAAAGTCGACAGCTTCTGCTACCCGAGAAGGTTGCACAATTGTCGTTGTGATTGTTGCGTCACCTTTTAAGGTAGCAGTGCACCGAGGCACGGAACATGTTCAGCGCCGCGTGCGCTGTGTTTTGCGAATTGCATAAAACCGCAATTCACAAAGCCCGAAAAATCATTTTTTTGTTCTGAACTTCGCAAAATAGAGCATCTTTCCTTCGGAGGGATACATGCTCCATCTCCATCCGGAAGGTCCCGGCCTCAGGGACGCTATCTTGCCAGAAGAATTTTCCCGCGCAAGCAAGCTGCTTAAAGATCCTCGCCTGATGCGTCCCTTCCGGAAGTTCGGATTGAAGCGAAGCAAGTTCCGAGAGGATGCGGGCACCCGAATCTGGGTTGGTTGGGTTGTTCTCGCGGCGAATCTATACGGGTTCGGTCAGGGACCTTAAGAATGGGTCGGACTAAAATACATGCCGTTTCGGGTTTTGTGAATTGCGGACGTATGCAATTCGCAAAACGTCGCGCCGTCAGCGCGAAATAAATTCTTTTGTTGAAAATCTATTTTGTCAGGACCAACTGCCTAGGCTGCGACTTCGGCGGAAGACATCGCGTCGATCACGCCATTAAAGACATCGCTTGGCCGCATTGCTTTTTCTGCCTTGGAATCATCCGGTAGATAATAGCCCCCGATATCCATGGCTTCGCCTTGGGCGGCAATTAGATCTTCGACGATCTTCGCTTCCGACGCCTCAAGATCTTTTGCGGCCTTAACGAAACGCGCCTGCAATTCGGCGTCCTTGGATTGGGCGGCCAATGCCTGGGCCCAATAAAGGGAAAGGTAGAAGGTGCTGCCGCGATTATCGTTCTCCTTCACCTTACGCGAAGGTAAGCGGCCGTTTTCCAAATACTTGCTGATCGCCAAATCCAGGGTCTCGGCAAAAATCGCCGCCTTTTCATTCTTAGTGTTCCCTGCGATCATTTCAAGCGATGGGACCACCGCACAGTACTCCCCGAGGGAATCCCAGCGTAAATGACCTTCTTTCAAGAACTGCTGAACGTGTTTCGGCGCGGAACCGCCGGCACCGGTTTCAAAGAGTCCGCCGCCGTTCATAAGCGGCACAATGGATAACATGCGCGCGCTTGTCCCTAGCTCCAAGATGGGGAAAAGGTCGGTAAGATAATCCCTTAAGACGTTGCCCGTCACCGAGATCGTATCTTCACCCTTGCGAACCCGCTCCAGGGTAAACTTCATGGCGTCGCTGGGCTTCATGATCTGGATCTCGAGTCCGGAGGTATCATGATCCGGTAAATACTTTTTGACTTTGGCAATAATCTGCGCGTCATGACCGCGATTCTCATCCAGCCAGAAAATCGCGGGAGTCCGGGATGCTTTTGCGCGCGAAACGGCTAGCTTAACCCAATCCTGAATCGGCGCGTCTTTTACCTGGCACATACGGAAAATATCCCCGATTTCAACGGCCTGCTCAAGCAGGGTTTCCCCCGAACTGTTCACGACACGGATCGACCCGGTCCCGGGAGCTTCGAATGTCTTATCGTGGGAACCGTACTCTTCCGCCTTTTGCGCCATCAATCCGACGTTGGCAACGCTTCCCATCGTTGCGGGATTAAACTGGCCGTTGCGCTTGGCATCCTCTAGGATCTCGACATAAATCCCCGCATAGGAGCGGTCCGGGATCACGGCGATGCAGTCTTGAAGCTCATCATCGTTGTTCCACATTTTTCCGCCATCGCGAACGACATTCGGCATGGAGGCATCGATAATGACGTTATTAGGGACATGGAGATTGGTGATGCCTTTGCGTGAATCGACCATGGCAAGCGCGGGATGGACTTTATAGACCGCGTTGATATCGGCCTCGATCTCCGCTTTTTTATCGGCAGGCAGGCGATCAAGCTTCTCAAGGATATCACTCATTCCGTTGTTGACGTTAGCGCCCGCCTCTTTAAGGACGTCGGCATGCTTATCCAGGACGGCCTTGAAGTAAACGGAGACGCAATGACCGAACATAATGGGATCGGAAATTTTCATCATCGTCGCTTTGAGGTGCAAGGACAGAAGAACATTGTCCTTCTTCGCCTCTTCAATCTGCTCCGCGAAAAATTGGCGAAGAGCGGCAACCTTCATCACAGCGGCATCGATCACTTCTCCTTCGAGAAGCGAAACCTTTTCCTTCAAAACTTTTGACGACCCGTCGTCGCCGACGTACTCGATCTTCACATCATCGCCCTTACTCATCGTGAGGGACTTTTCGGTTTCGAAAAAGTCACCCGCTTTCATATGGGCAACACGGGCTTTTGAACCGCTTTCGGGCCAAGGCTTCATCATCTTATGCGGATTTTTCTGAGCGAATTTTTTCACCGAAGCCGCTGCCCTCCGATCGGAGTTCCCTTCACGCAGAACCGGGTTTACAGCGGAACCAAGCACCTTGGCAAAACGCTTTCGCAACGCCTTCTCATCATCGGTCTTTGGATCTTCAGGATAATCGGGAATGGCGTAGCCTTTTTCCTGCAGTTCCTTAATGGCGGCCTGCAGTTGAGGGATGGAAGCACTGATGTTGGGCAACTTGATCACATTGGCTTCGGGGGTCTTAACGAGATCACCCAGTTTGGCCAAAAAGTCGGGGATCTTCTGCTCGGGTTTAAGATTCTCCGGGAAATTGGCGATGATCCGGCCGGCTAATGAAATATCCCATGTCTCGACATCAATCCCTGAACCCTGCAAATAAGCCTTCAGGACGGGGTACAAGGTATAGGTCGCCAATGCGGGAGCTTCGTCAACCTTGGTCCAGATAATTTTTGATGTCGCCATAATAAATTCCTCTGCTTTATCGAATATCGAGGTTATTTTATTAAATGCGGCAGGAGAGGACCAATCAAATCCGCTGATATATCCTGGCAAAATCGTTTCGATTTGAGAAAATTAAACCTTGAAAATTAACACAAGGGGGGGTATATGATACGTAGTACCTGACGGAGCGCATCATGACCCCTAGGACGGCAGTTCTGATGTCTATCTGCCTATTTCTCCCGAATCTCGGGCACGGCCAAGAGCCGCCCGATTGCAAGTCCAATCCCCTATTAAAGGCCGCTAATTCCAAAATAGACGCCTGTATAGAAATGACCGACCCCGACGCCGCCCGTTCCTGCGGCACCGAGGTGGAAACGGGCATGGGTAACGATCAGGAAGTGCTGGTCCCGCTCATGTTTACCTGCCGGGAAGAAGTCGGGAGGATCGTTAAAACCGTCCAAGCCTTAAATTTCTACCACGGCAGTATTAAGAAAATTGAAGAGCTCGGTGAGCGCATCGAGAAAGCCATCCCCTTCTTTGAGGAAAATGGTCAATTCCCTGACGGCGATGAGCCTTCTCTCACGCAAGAGTGGCTCAAACTTACCCAAGCGATAAAGCAGGTTTCGAATTTCAATCAGCTCGGCGCGCCTCAGCTCTCGCACATGCAGGATGAGCACGCCAAATTCCAACAGTACTTCGATGTCGCGAATTGGATTAAAGATAACGGCATCGATTATGACGACCTCCCTGAAGAAGAAAGAAAGAAAATCATCTCTGAGGGGAAACTCGGGATGGACGGCGCCCAGGTGGCCAAGGACAAACTCCAGCTGAGAAAAGACTCTCAATTAGTCCACCGATCCCTGACCGAGATCAAAAGCATCCTCGGCAAAGGTCCGCTCGATGCCGAGCAATCCAAACATTTAGCCGCACTTTTCGAGAATGCCCGCGCCGCCGGTGGGGATCAGTTTGATGAAGTGTTCAGGCAATTCGCCGGGAAGGACCTTGCGGTCTACAGCAAACTCCCGGCGGGAGAGATCGCGAAGCTCGAAAACGCGCGCGCGCTGGCCCTTGAGACAGGTTTAAAAACCGACGCTTTTATCCCTGCCCCTGAAGGGAAGGGGCCGCAAACCGATCCCCGGAATTCCTGGGGTGAGAGAATAGATCGATTTCTTCTAAATACCTTTCATGACAAAGAGAATGATCTCCCTCCCGCTCAGCATGCCTACCTCCGTTCTTTAGTTGATCCAATGCACAAGGGTCAGCCACCCGGCACCTTGGTTTATCACGCCCATACAAAAGAGACGGCAAAATTTATAAATACGCACGGCCGGCTGCCCAATGATGAGGAATCGCAGGAGCTCTATTCCCGCATTTTCGGGGCTCCGGGTTCAGATCTTGAGCGCCTGACGCAGCGAGCGATTAAGAAGCGCTCTACCGAACAAGAAAAAGAAATGACAAA
Source organism: Elusimicrobiota bacterium (assembly GCA_041603335.1). GTDB lineage: Bacteria > Elusimicrobiota > Elusimicrobia > UBA1565 > UBA1565 > UBA1565. The sequence goes on from JBFIEP010000063.1 coordinate 8,598, forward strand.
TGTAAGCGCGAACGTGATTGGCATGATTCCTATCGTCGGCTTAGCCGAATACCTCATCCGTCCGCCCGAGACAGGATCGGATTACGGCTGGATGGGCGGACAAATGGTACTGACTGCAGTAGGTCTGGGGATGGTGGGAAAAACTGTCAAAGCGGCCTCGAAGATTCCGCCTCCGCCAAGCGCGATCGGTCAGGCGGCCTCTACGGCGACCAATTGGATAAAAAACTTCGTTAAGGGCACTTCGGAAGTAACCGAGGCCGGGGGTATATTAACGCGTGCGCCTCAACCCCTATTTAAAGGCGCGCTTCAGGTTCCCGGTGCTGCGGCGCAGCAATATACAGCCGTCTTTGGAAAACTCCACGGCATGCTTCCCTTTAAGGGAGGGTTTGTAAAGGCCTATGGGAAAGGTCACATTGTTTTAGAAGAGGTCAATCCTGAAACAGTCAGACGCCATTTCATCTCTCCTTTGCTCAACAGTCAGCGCTACCGCAACACGGTGCGCAGCGGGATGGGGGAAATGATCGCGGATCTGCAGCGATTGCAGGCAAAGGGATACAAATATATTGAGTCCGTTAGTTACCATCAAGGCACGCTTGGATCGGCTCTAAAAAACGGCTTCAAAGTCGTCGACAATCCCAATGTCACCGCCGAGGCAATGGAACAGATGGCTAAAAATTTTAAAATCCTTGAGAACGGCGGGTTGATCCCTCAGACCGCTAAAATATTCGTTGATGCCAGCGGTGCGTATAAACCCGTAGTAACCCGGCTCGATATTGCCGCGGAGCTTGCCAAGCTCGCGAAGTAGAAAGCTAGCGCACGTCGATTCAGTTATAATCCCCCAATGACCAAACGAATCCTACAAGCGGCAATTTTCCCGATAGCTGCATTTATTTGCACGAGTCCCGTGTTCGCCCACGGCATTTCAAACGCCGATAAGCAGGCAATGCTCGATGGCGGTTATCTTCGCTACGTTACCTTAGGCGCAAGCCATATGGTGACCGGCTACGATCACCTTCTATTTTTATTCGGGGTGATTTTCTTTCTAACGAAATTCAAGGACATCGTCAAATTTATTACGGTCTTCACCCTCGGGCACAGCATCACGCTCATCTTCGCAACATTCATGCAGATCACCGCCAACTATTATTTAGTCGATGCCGTCATCGCTTTAACGGTCTTCTACAAGGGATTTGACAATGTGATCGTGCCGGAGAAACTGCAGGGCACCCGATGGTTCTCCCAGAGAGCTGCCGGAAACATTTTCTCCCAACAAGGATGGACCACCCCCGTAAGAATTCCTGTTGATTCCCTCACCTCTGTTC
>JBFIEP010000064.1:0-9917 GCA_041603335.1 Elusimicrobiota bacterium
CCTTGATCGACCCCTTGATGAACCCTTTAATACTTTAAGGTGGCTTCTATCCATTTGTGATCGGAGCCTGCGTAGTTTCCGCAGGTTGCGGAAACTGGTTTCAGTCCTTTTACGAAGATCCAATCAACGGTGCCGACGATATGCTGGGTGTTGCAGTCTACATCGGATGCCGCGAGAGCGTCGGTATAGCCTCGTTGATTCAATAGGTGTAAAAGCGGCGCGTTGCGGTTGCAGCAAACAAACCAACCGACCGTGTTGAAATCTCCGGCTACGATGACCGGACCCTCGACTGTCTCTGCGTGATTGAGAACCGCGCGCATCTCGGCGGCGCGTATATGGGGAACAAACGGGTTTCGCCCGATCTTGTATGACAGGTGCAGGCTGTAGATTCGGACTTTTGTGCCCTTGGAAGAGATTGCGTCAGCCCACGCTGCTACGCGTCCGGTGTCGGGATTAACGAGGACGTAGCCTTGGTCTTTCAGTTCCCATTGGGAGATGATGGCATCTCGGCCTGCTGCGTGGGAGACCTCTGCGAGCTGCCCCGTAAGAACTTCTTGAAGGGCGATGAGAGAAGCGTTCGCCAGGGGGGGGGACTTCAGTTCTTTTTCGACCCGCTCAAGGCGCTTCCCTTTGTGGATATTCCAGCTGGCAACCGAGAATTCTTCCGCAGCGGCGGGAAGCGTTAAAAGCAGTAATGCGAGTCTAAGCACAACGGCATCTTATCATTTGGGCCCTTCGCCTCTATGCGCCCGGTGGGAAGGGGCATACACTGAATGTATGCTGCTGCGTCTAAGCTTAATGATGGGTCTTGTTTTACCCGCCTCCTCGGCTGTTGTAGTCAGGGCGCCAAAGCCCGTTGTTTTGGTTCCAGCATTCGCTTTCCAGAGCGGAATTAAGGCCGAAACCGCGCCGATGCTGAATCTTGGAGCTATTTCAGACCGTTATGGGATAAATCCTGATTTAGATCTCCCCGCGGATTTGGGAGAAGGTTCTTACGGAGAGGTTCGGTCGGCTTCGATGGGGCGGGCGGTTAAAATCCCCTATGAGGGGGTTCCTGAGGGAATGATTCGTCATGAGGCTGCCATCGCAAAACGTGTCCAGGCCGCCGGAGGGGAAGAAATTTTTGTCCGGGCGGAAGTCGACCCGGAGCTCGGCGTTTTGGTGATGGATCGCCTTGATGGTTTTCAGCAAATAGGGGATTGGATTATTGACCGGGATGGGATCGGAAGAAGGACCTTTGTTCGTATAAAAAACCAGCTTGAAAACGGTTTAGCCGTTCTTGAGGCTGCCGGTGTAGTCCATTCTGATCTTAAGTGGGATAATATCCTGATTGGGCCGCATGGGAAGATTAAAATCGTTGATTTTGGGATAGCGGCCGATCAGGGGGGATATCTCCCTTTGCCTGATTTCGAGGGCTGGCGTGGGGGGGATTTTAACTATATTTCTCCGAATCAACTTCGCAATGGGCCGGCCGAATTTGCGGACGACCAATTTTCCGTCAACGTCCATCTGTCCCGTCTTGCAAATAAAGTCAGGTAAAATAAGCGTAATATTTTAGGTATTGCCGGGGTAAGTGCCTACGGCTATTCTGGGGGCATGGATGATTCGGGCAAAAAACCAGAATCAAAGGACTCTACCCGCGTAGATGGAAAGCGCGTCTATTGCGCTTGGGAGGGTTGCGGTAAAAAGCTCGAAAAAGGGCGCACCTATTACTGCAGTCTCCACGACTTTTGGCCGAAATAATCGGTACCTTAAACAACACCTTTAACGGTCTGGGATTCGGTCCAGCCGGCACTGCTAATGCGGACGAATTTAGCCCGTTTCCAGAAGGATTTTAGGTCCATCGCCCCGGAATAGCTCATGCCTGAACGTAAGCCCCCTGCGAGTTGGTGTATAACCTCGCCGGCGCTTCCCCGGTAGGGGACTGTCGATTCAACGCCTTCGGGTATGACTTCGGAGGGATCGCCCTGGTCGTTACGGGAACGTTCCTTCTGGCGGCGTCCCATGGTGGCTCCCAGGGAAGCCATTCCGCGATAAACCTTGTATTTCATCCCGCCCCGGACGATGCTCCACCCTGGGCTTTCGTCGGTCCCCGCTAAAAGGCTTCCGATCATAATGCTCGAAGCGCCTCCGGCGAGCGCTTTGGTGATATCCCCGGAATCCCGGATGCCGCCGTCGGCGCAAATAGGAACACCTTTAAGCCGTGTGATCTTCGCTGATTCAAGAATCGCGGTGAGTTGGGGAACCCCCGACCCGGTGACGATACGTGTCGAGCAGATGGCTCCCGGACCGACGCCGACTTTAACGCCGTCGGCGCCTGCGGCGACAAGATCCTTTGCGCCTTCAAAGGTAGCAACGTTGCCGGCTACAAGTTCCATGCTGCGGCGGGCCTTTTTTAGTTTGCGAATCGCCTTCAGCACATGATCGGCATGGCCGTGCGCGACGTCTAAGACGAGAACATCGGCGCCTGCATCGATGAGTGCTTCGGCCCGTTCCAGGTAGTCCCCGACAACTCCGATCGCGGCACCTACCAGAAGCCGACCTTTGGAATCGGTCGATGCGTTGGGGTGCTGCTGCCGTTTCAGAATGTCCTTTGCGGTGACAAGTCCTTTCAGGCGTCCGCTCTTATCAATGAGCGGGAGTTTTTCGAGTTTATTGACGGCGAGCAATTTGCGCGCGGCACTCTCCGAAATTCCGGGCGTTCCCGTGATAATCTTGTGCGTCATCACGTCGCTGACGCTTAAGCTGTCATTGTCTTCGAAGCGGATGTCGCGTTCGGTGACGATGCCGAGAAGTTTATGGGACGGGTCAACGACGAGCAGCCCGCCGACGCTGTGTTCTTCCATCATGCTTCGGGCTTCGCTGACGCTGGCGCTTGGTCCCAGCGTATAAGGCTCTTCGATGATGATGCTTTCAGCGCGTTTTACCTTTGCGACTTCCGCGACCTCCTCTGAAATGGAGAGAAAGCGGTGTATGATTCCAAGTCCTCCCAGGCGCGCCATCTCGCTGGCCATTTCACTTTCGGTGACGGTGTCCATGTTGGCTGAAACAAGCGGGACCTTTAATTTGATCTTCCGTGTGAATCGGCCGGAAGTGTCGACCTGGCTCCGTGAGGATATCGGTGAGCGGCGCGGGGTGAGAAGAACGTCTTTGAAGGTCAAAGCCTCGGGAAACATTAAATCCTCGTTGGGGCAAAAAAATACGCCCCCGTCGTGGGGAGCGTGCTCTATTGTAGCACGAATCCAACAATACAGGTCCTCGGGGAATGGTGTGAATAGGGATTTTGGCAGTGGTGAATGCCGGAAATACCGGACACCGTGGTAAAATGGCGTGGATGTTTCGCCTTTTAATCGTCGTTTTCCTGTTTGCCCCGGAAGTTTCGGCCCGAGTCGCCCTAGACCGGACCCGTCTCCAGCCTGTCCCCCTTCCGGGTGAAACGAAGCCGGTTCCATCCCGCCCTTCTTGGATTGAAATAGACGGTTCCGGGAAAGAGCTTGAAAAGGCCGCTTCCAAAATACAGCGTGCGTCGGTCTTGTTGTCGCGTTCGGTCACGGAGCGTAAGTTGGGAATTTATCTAACGGAAAAAGGCGGTACGGTCCGTGTGAATGAGAACGGATCGTTTTATGTGACCGATTCTGCAAATGAAGTGAGTGTCGGTCCCGACTTTATTAATTCACGCAGCGACGAAACGGCGGCGGTTCTGTTTTCCCATGAACTTGAGCATTTGAAGCAGAGATCGCTGGGTCTTTCCGGTGAGACCGCTCGCGGCGTAAGAGAATTGACCGCCTTTCTTGTGCAGATGCGCGTGTGGGTGGAGCTTGGGGCCTCCCTCCGGGAGTCCGATCTTCAAGGGAATTGGAACAACGCTCATGATGTGTCTGCAGCGCTCGACTACCCCGCAACCGTCATGACTGTGCTCGCTTATCGTGCGGACTTCCGGGCCGACTTATCCGATAAGAAGGTCCGGGCCTATTGGAATACCGTCCTTAAGGAAGATGCCCAGTGGCGCGCGAAATGGCGTCCAAAGTTCCCAAAACGAAATTCGAGGGAATCGGCCTATTTTGTGCTGAATCAGGCGCTCAATTTTAACGGAGTAAAAGGCGAGATCTCGGCGTGGCTGCCTGATGTTTTAGAGAGCCTCATGGGCCTGCGAAAAGGCAAGTCTCTACTCCTTCCCGTCGAGCCTACGGAAGCGGATAAAGCGTTGCTTAATTCTCATGTGCTGGCGCCCAAATTGGTGCGCGGTAAATCCGGGTCCTGGGGCCTCGTCCTTCCATAACGCTTCCGGGCCTACTTTGGTAGAATCGGCCCATGGCATTTCCTATACATAGACCCCGTCGTCTGCGTACCTCCGCAGGTATCCGTTCCCTAGTCCGCGAGACCATTCTAAGTCCTTCCGATTTCGTCATGCCGTACTTCATTCGGCCGGGAAAGGGCGAGAAACGCCCGATTAGTTCCATGCCGGGGCAGTTCCAGTACTCGGTGGACACGCTGGCGAAGGCGGTTCCTGAGGTTGCGAGCCTTCAGGTACCTGCGGTGATTTTATTTGGGATCCCCAGCGAAAAGGATGAGACCGCCACTGGTGCCTATGCCTCTGATGGAATCGTTCAAGAGGCGACGAAGGCTGTTAAGGATGCCTCTCCTGATACCTTGGTCATCGCGGATTTATGTTTCTGCGAATACACCAATCACGGCCATTGCGGTATTATCCGCAAGAAAGGGAAGACGGATGATGACGGGTTTGTATTGGATAATGACCGCACATTGGAGCTCGTTGCTAAGACCGCGGTGAGTCAGGCAAAAGCCGGTGCTGACATAGTGGCTCCGAGCGGCATGGCTGACGGTATGGTAACGACGATCCGCCAAGCGCTTGATGCTGAGGGCTTTCAGGATGTCGCGATTCTGTCTTACGCGGTGAAGTACTCCAGCGCGTTTTACGGACCGTTCCGCGATGCTGCAGAATCCCCTCCGAGCTTCGGAGACCGGACGACTTATCAGATGGACCCCGCCAACGCCCTTGAGGGTTTGCGGGAAGCCGCGCTCGATGTCGAAGAGGGTGCGGACATGCTGATGGTTAAGCCCGGATTGCCGTATCTTGATATTTTGAGTTCGGTTAAGCAGCGCTTTGGTCTTCCTACCGCCGCGTATTGCGTGTCGGGAGAGTACTCGATGATCAAGGCCGCTGCGGCGAACGATTGGATCGACGAGAAAAAGACGGCTCTTGAGGCGCTTACTTCCGTAAAGCGCGCCGGCGCCGATTTTATGATTACTTATCACGCGCTCGATGCGGCGCGTTGGCTGGGGGAATAACGATGGCTGGCAAACGATCTAAGGCGCTCTTCGCGCGATCAAAGAAAGTTCTAGTTGGCGGCGTTAATTCTCCTGTACGCGCCTTTAAGGCCGTTGGGGGTGATCCGATTTTCTTTAAATCGGGAAAAGGATCGCGCATTACGGATGTCGACGGAAAAAACTACATCGATTATTGCGGTTCTTGGGGCCCTCTGATTCTTGGGCACGCGCATCCCGCTATTACAGCGGCATCGAAAGCTGCGATTCAAAATGGTTCGAGCTTTGGTGCACCGACGCAGATCGAATGCGAACTAGGCGAAGCGGTGCGCGATGCTCTTCCTTCGATGCAGCTCGTGCGGTTTACGAGTTCAGGAACCGAAGCGGTGATGAGCGCGTTGCGGGTTGCCCGGGCGTTTACGGGTCGTGATCTGATCGTTAAATTTGTCGGTGGGTATCACGGTCACGTGGACAATTTGCTCGTCGCGGCAGGATCGGGTGCGATGACGCTTGGTAAGCCGGATTCCGCAGGCGTGCCCAAGGCATGGGCCAAGACGACGATTCTTCTGCCGTATAACGATTTGGCGGCGGTTAAAAAACTTTTCAAAGAAAAGGGAAAGCAAATCGCAGCCGTTATTGTTGAACCGGTTGCGGCGAATATGGGCGTTACACCGCCTGAGGAAGGATTTCTTGAGGGACTGCGCGCAGTCACGAAAAAATCCAAAAGTCTTTTAATTTTTGACGAAGTGATTACGGGCTTTCGCATGTTTTATGGGGGCGCACAGGTGGCGATGAAGATTAAGCCCGATCTGACCTGTTTAGGGAAAATCATCGGCGGCGGTATGCCCGTTGGCGCCTATGGCGGCCGTAAGGAAATTATGGAACTTGTCGCTCCGATGGGACCCGTGTACCAAGCGGGAACTCTTTCGGGCAATCCTGTGGCGATGGCCGCCGGGCTCGCGACACTTAAGACTCTTAAAAAGACGATGCCGTATGCCCGTATGGCCGAAGAGACCGCGATCTTGACCCAGGAATTACGCGGCATGGCGCGGTTCCGCTCGCTTCCTGTGCAGGTCAATCATATTGCCTCGATGCTTACTGTGTTTTTCACCGATACGCCGGTCGTCGATTTTACAACGGCAAAAACATCGGATACTTCAATGCACGCGCGTTTTCATGCCGGCTTGCTCGCGGGCGGTGTTTACTTTCCGCCGGCGCAGTTTGAAGCGGCGATGGTTTCTGCCGCGCATACGGCGCGCGATTTGGATCAGACGCTCGACGCTGCGGCGAAAGCCTTTAAACGCCTTTGAGTAAAAAGAAGAAGCGATCCGAAGCGCTGGCGACCGAGTCTCCAGCGCGGGCGTTTCTTCCGTGGCAAGCCTGTGGTGCTGTGTTTGCCTCTTGGGCGTTCCTCATATTCTGGACCTATTCAAAACGCGGGATTAAGTTAAGCGGCCGGGATTGGCTCGCGTTTATGGATCTGAACCTTTATATTCCAAAGGTTCTCGCCGAGGGTCTGTTTTTCGATTTGTGTTTCGCGGGTGCGGTTTGGTTCCTGTTCTATGTGATCGGTTCCGAGATTCTACGGGCATTGCGTGTTCCGCCGGTATCGAGGGGAGAGCGTATTGCGCTTTCCACCGGGATTGGTGCCGGGACGTTATCGCTGCTGCTTCTGGTTTTAGGCCTCGCGCATCTCTGGAATCCGGGATTCTTGTCGATCCTGTTTTGCCTGGGTGTTATCGGAGGCGCTGCCCGGCTGTATTACCGCGATCCGGGCCCCGATGACGAATCCTTGCCTGCGGGCGAGCGGCGCGGACCGTTTGAATGGACCGCGATCGCATTAACCTTATCGGCAGTGGTGATGGGAATCCTCGCGACGACGACACCCGAGATCTTTTACGATTCGCTCATTTATCACCTCGCCCTGCCTAAGCTGTTTTTATTGCGTGGAGCCATTGTTCCTACACCCGAGAACATCTATTCGGGATTGCCGCTGGGCGTTCAGATGATTTTTGGATTGGGCCTCGCGCTTTCAGATGAAAACTTGTCGGCGTTGCTGCACTTAGCGTTTGGAATCGGGACCGCGTTTTCATTGTGGGCATGGCTTCGAAAATGGGCGGCGGATTCGACCGGAATTCTTGCCGTCATGATTTTCATGCTGACTCCTATCGCGCTGTACGCCTCATGGCATTGCGGTGTCGATCTTGGATCCTGTTTCTATGTAATGACCGCGCTAATGGCGTTGTCGCGCGCGGTTCAGGATCCGAGCGAACCCGAGAAATCCGACGTTCGCCCGGTTTGGGCGATCGCGACGGGGCTGCTGGTCGGGTTTGCGATGGGGACGAAGTTTAACGTCATTCCTATCGGCGGCGCGTTTGTGGGTGTGCATTGGTTCCTCTGCAGGCGGGCGGGGAGGCCCTATCAGGAAACGATTTGGTTGTGGGGTGTCGCGGCGGCCGTGTTTCTTCCCTGGCTGATTAAGAACGCATTTTTTTACGGGAATCCGCTGTATCCATTCCTCTTTGACAAAATCGGGTGGGCTTCTCCCGCGCATTGGAAGGCTTTTCTTGGTGCTGCGGGAGGGCGTACCTACGCCGAGACGTTTGCGAATTGGGATACGACCAAGCATTTCATTTTCCACCCCTGGTATATGTCGACGGGCAGCTGGCCTTTGGGCGATTGGCCGGGTCCCGCATTTATCTCTCTCACTCCCTGGGCATTTTTTGTCGGTTGGGGGCTGCGTAAGGAAGTAAAAGAGGTTCCGCGTTCGTGGACCGCGTTAATCCTCCTTGTCATAGGAGGGTATGGGGCATGGGCAGGGGCGAGCAAGCTTGTCCGCTATCTGCTTCCGGTTTTACCGTTAATTGCAGCAGTGACAGCACTTGCCGTAGACCGCAGCGGCTATCCTAACCGTTTGCGCCGCGCGGGTTGGGCGCTCGCGATTATTTCGGTGGCATTTAATTTCCAAGCAGCCTTCCGGCAGGGGTGGGGTATCGGTCAATGGGAGGTCCTTCGCGGAATTCAAAGCCGATATCAATATTTGACGGAGCAAAGAGTGACGTATGGACTTCCGTATTACGCGGCGATGGAGTGGATTGATAAAAATCTTCCGCTGGATGCGAAGGTCCTCTTTCTTGGTGAATCGCGCGCGTTTTACTGTGAGCGGGATTTCGTTGCGGCATCGATTTACGATTACAATCCATTTTGGGTCGCGGCGGAAACTGCAAAAACCCCGGCGGCTCTTCGGGAATGGCTGCGAAAAGAGGGGATTACCCATATTTTCCAAAGTGCGCGGCAGATGCATTTCCGTCACGACTCTCCCGCGATCATGCCGCGTGAAACGGTTGAGCGTTCCCAGTTTATGGAGTTTTGGGCGACTTACACGGATTTATTGTGGGAGGATCGGGACGACGGCGGAGATAATCCCCGTTGGTTGGGGGTCTATTCCCTTAGAAGTAAGCCGAAAACCGACCCGGAAACATTCTCGAAAAATCCTGCGCGGTTTGTACTTGAAGTGCTGAAGCGTCAGCAGAAATAGCGGCAGAGAGAATTAGAGTTTCTCTGTCTGGCGGAAAAATGCGTCTTCTGCTACCCTTGCTCCATGGCTGAAAAAATCGATATCGAAGACTCTACTGTCGAGGTCCTAAGCGGTGCGCTCAAACTCGTTGAATTTTTCCCTGAGATGAGCGCTTCGGATGTGACGACCTTTTTCCCTCTAAGCGGGTTGTACGAATATTCTGAAAAAGAATATGTCCTTCACCAAGGCGAGGCAGGGCGCGAAGTGTTTGTTGTGATTGACGGGATGGTCACAATCACGCAAATGGGCGAGGGTGCGGGTTCCAAGTTGGGGACACTCGAGGCAGGCGCGGTCTTCGGTGAGATTGCGTTAGCAAAGGATGGAACGCGAACCGCGACGGCAATCGCGACAAAGGCGAGTAAAATATTCCGTCTGGCCTATCCTGACGTTGAGAATCTGACTGCGGCCAACCCTCCGCTGGCAGAGCATCTTAAAACCCTCGCCGCGAAGCGGCTGGACGAAAACTAACCTTAGGAAGGTTTTCCGTGCTCGGGCATTTGCGTGCCGAGCAGGCTGTGGAGCAGTTCGAGTAATTGCTCCTGCCGGACGGGCTTTTGCAGGAAATGGGTGACATGCGGGTTCTTTTTGGCTGCAACCGCAGTCGGGTGATTGGCATTTGCGGCCGTAATCACGACAACCTTCGGCATGATGCCGCCGCTGGATTCTATATGCTCAAGGACCTGGGTTCCGTAGGTATTTCCAGGCAAAATTAGATCCAGGATTAGTAGGTGAGGGTTGCGTTGGAGCTTGTAGATCGCTCCTTCGACCGTATCGGCCGTTAAAACCTTAAATCCGTCGCGTTTAACGAGGATCTCCAGAAGATTGAGTATGGATTCATCATCATCAACGATGAGAATCGTTTTACTGGCCGGGGCCTCTCGGTTGGGATCGTTTAGTTCTGACATAGTAATCAAATTCTAGGGTCTTTAGCCCCGCGACGCAACCCCTGGGCTTTGATATCATTGCTCCATGATTCGAGGCTTCTTTTTCATTTTGATCGCGCTGGGGACTGTTTCTGCCGAAGCCTTTTATGGTGCTTCTGCAGGTTCTTCCA
>JBFIEP010000065.1:0-9796 GCA_041603335.1 Elusimicrobiota bacterium
AAGGCCGTTTCCGGACGTATGGGTTCCGGAAATTCGGTAACCGGTTTTGGAACGGTTGGGATCAGCGGGAGTTTGGGGATAAAGCCGGGATTAAAAATCGACGCGCCTACATTGGGGGGGACACTTCCAATCCTATCAGCCCCCGCAATAGGAATTGAAAATACACAGAAGACAGCCCTGAAGCCTCTGGCTCGGCCGGCAGCGGTCGCTCCCGCAGTAAAAAAGGTTTCCGCAGCGACTACGGTTCGGGCAGCTGTTTCTAAACAACTCACCGAGAAGACGGTTTCAATCCAGCCTGATATTCAGGTTGCCGCCGATCTTGGTTCTGTGAGTGCCGAAAATGCCAGCGGTACGGGAATTTCTCTCGCGGCTAAAGTTTTCGGTTTCTCTCCACGAAGCCGGACCTCCGGAATGACCGTGAATGCCGCAGACGATGCGGCAATGAAGGGTAAGCTGAAGTTTTCTGGAGATTGGATCGATCCTACCGAGGCTTATGATTCTGTTTATCAGACCGCCCGGACGGCCATGAGAAATCCATCGGTCTCCTACGCGGATGCCGATCTTGAAGTGGTCGATGGCGAGCTTCGCGTAAGCGCTGTTCGCTATGCGCTCTTCGACACGCTCTCGGAATTGGCCGGTCGCTTCTCATTTATCTACAAGGTCGATGCGAAGGCGCCTGAAGGACGGTTCGATGAGCTTCGCAGCATCCATTCACTGAAGAATACGGGTGGAATGCTACGTGTTTCTCTTGAGCCAAGGATTAATTTAAAAAATGCTCTGATCCGCCTGCACCGTACCCGTCCCGATTTTGAACCCAAGCGTGTCGTTTTATACGAGCCATCTTCTCTCGTTTCAGTGGGAAGGGGTTTGGTGTATCGCTTTACCGATAACAAAGGCTCTGTTTTGGAAATCGATGCCAAGACCGGCCGATTTGACGGTGATCCGATCCTGCTAAACGATTCTTTAGCCGACCAGTTGAAGCTTGGGGTGGTTCCCGTTCCCCAGGGAACGCGGCCCAATATTTCGGTGCCTAAAATCGAGGCGGCCAGCCCTTGGCCCGTGCGGCTTGCCGGCGTTGTTGTTGCATCCATGTACTCTCTAACGGCCTTGGTTGTCTCTTATGCCTTGGGCTGGCCCTTGGTCGGTGCGGCCTTCGCCGTCTTCTTCTCGACGGGCATCGTGGGCCTTATGACGTACGTTTCCGCCCTCCGTACAACGTATTCCATCTACGGCACCGAGACGTTCGTGACCAATCCCAAGCGTGCCAAAATTGGCGAGGCACTGTTGAATGCCGGAATTTTGTTTGGTGCCGTGACCATGGCATTGGTCGCTTTCGCGCCGGCGGCGACCGCCGTTGGGCTCCTTGGAATTTCCGGAATGGTCCGGCGGGATAGGATGGTCCAGCCGTCAAGTCTTTACGAACGCGCCTACGCAGAAGCACTCGAACATTCCGACGGATCGCTTCAGTTTAGTGAGGCGACGATCAGTTCGCCTATTCACGATGGAGACCATTGGAAATTCAATTTTTATTCGGTTCCCGAAGGAGAGGGTGCCAAGGCGAAAATGATTAGTATCGATTTCCATCGCGGGGGCGGTTGGACCGCAAGCGGCGGATTCTATACAAAGGTCCATACGTATAAAGACGTTGCGCTTCCGGCGGACCAACCGATCTTCCCGATTTCGGCGGACGTGTTTGCCGGTGCCGTAAAGATGTCCCCTGAGGAAGCGTTGACCGAAGCGCAGAGGGCCGCGCCCGCGATGCGCGGCGGAGTCTCAATTTCCCTGCGGGCTGAAGTGCAGGGGGAAAACGGCGAGCGGGGTGATTTCCGGTACCGGTTTTTTGATAACTCCGGGTACGAGGTCGCCGTCAACGCACGGTCCCGCGAAGTGAACGTGCTAACGGAACCGCGTGTCGAAACCCGTGAAGAACGTCTGGAACGTTTTAAGACATGGAAGAGTTTTCGAGATGTCGATATGTGGCTTGGGGAGCATCTTCCCCTTTATGCGTTCCTGAAATGGGCCGCGATCATAGGGGCGGTCATTTTCCTGTTCGATATGTTCTTTAACATCCCGGCGATGCTGGGTGCTGTCGGGGTTCTTGGAGCCGGCGGGTATCTTGTCCGGCGTGATTCCATGCCGAAACCCGTAGATCTCTATGCACGGGCTCTTAAGGAAGCGCGTGAGGGTTCGGATGGAATGCCCGTTAAATTTGTTCGAGCAACGGCCTCGTATCCCCTAACGGACCAAAAATGGATTTACACCTTTCAAGCCGACCATCCTAAACACGACGCCATGAAGCGCCTGATCGACATTTCCTTTACCAATGGGATTACGGTTCTTTCCGGACAATTTGAGACCCGGCGGCGTGTTTATACCATCGGAGAGGACCTCGCGAAATCCGACACTTCCCGGGCTTTAGAAATTGACGCCTTTTCAACCGTCGCTCGCATAACGCCGGATGAGGCGCTTTCTGCCGCCAAGCGGAAAAATCCCCAATTCGGAACCGCCCGTTCCGGTATCGAGCTGACGGCAAAAGGCGGTTCCGCCGGCATGAGTTACCGGATTTACGATGAAAAAGGGAATATGGCGGCGGTTGATGCGGTCAACGGCGAAGTGTTTAAGAGCGTCGCGGCACCGGTTCCCACGTCGGGCGGGCTGTTGAACCGGATTTTACGACTTATTAAATAGTCGTTTCCTTTCCTTGACAAGTTAGAGGCCCGGGTCTATCCTTCCCAATAGACACCTATGCGGCTTCTTTACTCAGTTCTTTTTCAGCGCTTTGTCCTTGCGATGCTGGTGCTGGCGTTGGCTCCCTCGGTATTTATGGGGTGGCAGCTTATGCGTATTTCCCGCAGCGGTATCCAGGATTCCGTTCTGGAGCTGCATACGAAATTAGCTGATAAAACTGCGGGTTCTGTCTCGAATTACATTCGTACAACCGATGATAAAGTCCGCTTCATTGTCTTGGCCCTTAAGCGTCCGGGGTTGGGGTGGGAGACCCGGGAAAAATTACTGCGCAGTCTAATTGAAAGCGACGATGATATCCAGGAGGCCTCGATTCTCACTTCCAAGGGCGGTGAGATCATGAAGGTTTACAATCCCAAGCTTGTCCAAATCGAAGAAAACGTCGACCACTCAAGCAACCCGGGATATCTCGAATTTGCGAAAACGGGCGATCGTACGATTTGGATCACCTCGCGACAAGGGGAAGTTCCCCGCCTTGAAATTTATTACCCCCTTTCCGAGGTCGCCGATATCCGTGTCGCCGTCGTGTTGAACTCGCTTCATCAGGAAATTGTTAATGAGCGTATTGGGGGCTCCGGATACGCGATGTTGGTCGGTTCAGGGGGGCTGGCTCTTATGGTTCCCCCGGATAAAATGACCCCAACCGAACTGGGTTCCTTGCTTGAGCGCCCGATTGTGCTTTCCGCGCTCGCTGCGCAATCAGTGGGTTCCAGTGAGTACGAAGATTCCAGGGGCCGTTTCCAAGTGGGTGCATACGCCCCGGTTCCTCAAATCGAAGCCGCGGTCATTATTCAACAGCCGAAGGACGAAGCCTATCTGGCGGCAAACCGTATGCGCAACACCGCCATCGTTATTATTGTCCTGGTCAGTATCGCTGCGATCCTTATTTCGTTTTCACTTGCCCGCCGTTTGACGCAGCCTTTGCTGCTTTTGACCGAAGGTGCCGAAAAAGTCGCCGACGGCCAGTTCCCGGACGACATCGTTATTACCACCGGCGATGAGCTTCAGACTTTTTCCGAAACGTTTAATCGCATGGTTGGACAGTTGCGGCAATATGCTGAATTGCAGGTTGATCGCCGCATCCTGGAGCAGCAGAAGACCGAGGCGATCCTGTTCTCGATCGGTGATGGTATTCTCATGACCGACAATGACGGGGTCGTTCAGCTTGTTAACCGGAAGACAGCCGAATTTCTGAACAAGTCGGAAAAGGACGTTGAGGGAAAGCCGATCGCCGAGGTTGTTACTGATGATTCGGAATTCGGAAAAACCATTCTTAATGTCGTTTCCCACCCGGAAGAAAAGGTCGTCAAAGAAGTCGACTTGTCGACCGAAGAGCTCCGCTTGTTTGTCCGGGTATCTTCGCGCCTTCTTGTTTCCCCGGAAAAGAAAACGGTTTTAGGCGTGGTGACCGCGATTCACGACGTGACGCTGGAAAAAGAGCTCGACAAAATGAAGGAGGAGTTCCTCCATTCGATCACGCACGACTTGCGAAACCCTCTGGGATCTATTATTGGGTTCTTAGAGTTCCTACGCAAAGGCGTCGTGGGCGTTCTGAATACGCAGCAAAAAGGCATGGTCGAATCGATGCTCAAGTCGTCGAACCGGTTGATGATGATGGTGAACAATATTCTCGATGTGGCGAAAATGGATTCACACCAGTTGGAGGTCAATCTCAAGGAGGTTTCGATGGCCGGACTCGCCAGCCATGCCATTGAGATTCTTGGATCGCTCGCTCAGAGGCGGGGCATCGAGATGGACCTGAAAGCCGAAGAAGAGTTCATGATCAATTGCGACGGCAGTCAGATTGAACGTGCGATCACGAACCTGGTCGGCAATGCGATCAAATTTGCCCCTGATGACGGGCATGTGACCCTTCATGTCGTTGATAAAGGCCATGCCCTGGAAATCTGTGTGGAAGACGATGGGCCCGGAATTCCGGAATCGCACATCGACAAGATTTTTGGAAAGTTCGAGCAGGTCCCGGGTCAGAAGCGGGGCGGAACGGGCCTTGGGCTTACCATTACAAAAAAATTCGTCGAAGCCCATCATGGGCGCATTTGGGTTGAGTCGATCCCCGGGGAAGGCGCGCGTTTTTACTTCACAATCCCGAAGGGACTTGAACTCACCGGTGACGGCGAGGTCCTTGTTGGTTCCAAGGTAGGGGAGGATGCGTAACCTCTTTCTTGCAGCCTTCTTCTTGGTAGGAAGCTTTTCCTTGGGCTTTGCCCAATCCGACAGCAATCTTCAAGCGGTTCGGGTTCGTCCCGGCGATACATTGTGGAGTTTGTCCCAGCGTTGGCTTAAAGACCCTAAGCGTTGGAATGTCATTCTCAAATTCAACAAACTTCCCACTTCCGATCCGACCGTAGCACTTCCGGGAATGACCCTTCGCATTCCAAAAAAAGAAATTAAAGCGGATCTTCGCGCCGCGACGCTTGTCATGGCTAAAAGCAACGTTATGTCCCGTCGTCATGATAAGGCGAATTGGCAAAAGGCCGAAATGAATATGCAGCTGTTTAACGGCGACGGGCTTCGCACGCGCAAGAAATCCTGGGCGCGTGTGAAATTCTTCGGCGGTTCGGTGTTAAGCCTCGATCCTAATTCGATGGCGATTTTGAAGGCCCCTAAACCGAATAATCGGTATCTGGAACTTAAGCGCGGTGCCGTCCACGCGACGGTTGCCCGGGTTGTGACGCCCTCTGCCCGCGTTATCCCGAAAAAGCGGGGAACCAAATATACGGCCCGCGTCTTGGACGATTTATCGACGCGCGTCCAGGTTTTTGCGGGTGCTGCCGACGTGCAGGATTCGAAAGGGAAAAAGACGGTGAGCGTTGATGCCGGGTATTATACCGAAGTTAAGTTGGACAGCTTGCCTGTGAATCCGGTGAAGATTCCCAATATCGAGTTGGCAGGACAAACCGATATTGGAGATCTCGGAACCGGTGTGGGGCAATCGGTGGTCAAGGTCCGCCGCGGCGGAGCGGCTCCCGCCGGCAGTCTCGCCGCGGAAATTCAGGCGCTTTCCGTCGGTGTTCCGGTTGCGGCGTATCGTGTGCAAATCGCGCGGAAACGTTCGGATTTCCGGCGCGCGAAACCGCGGCTTGTCTTCGAAAAAGAATTCGACGCCTATGAACCGATGGATTTGCGGCAAGGCAATTTGCGCGACGGGCAATATTGGGTTCGGGTCGCCATCGTCGACCTTCTTGGCGATCAAGGAAAGTGGTCGGCACTGAAATCCTACCGGACCGGAGAGGAAGAGCAATTTGAATCTCTCGCTTTCTCGGGGATGTTGGAAATCATACGCCCCGATGAAGAGAGTATTGAGGTGCGCGTTCCGCGCTACCGCATTACGGGGCGGGCCGGCGCCGGACTCCATGTACTCATTAACGGTGAGCGTGTGGCTGCCGATGAAGACGGATATTTTTCAAATGAAGTTATTCTTAAGCCGGGTCCCAACGGGTTTCGCATTGAAGCCAGCGACGTGCGCGGCAACGACAAGGTCATGATCCGGCAAATCCGGTTTAAGCCGTAACTAGTTGTTTATACGGCTTGTGCGCTGCGCCTTGAACCGTCGGTAGGTCGACTCGCGCTTTGTGGTGAGGTCGTGCTGTTCCTCCAGGGAACCAAGCATTCCTAAGAGCGGGCTTCCCGTTTCTCCTAACGCCGGGCGCAAGGGGCCGGACCTGCGAACCTCGCGGGGGATCATCGTTGTTAGGACGTATCCCCAGGCAGCGGGATTTCCCCGTAAGCGGCGCCGGGGGACCGACACCGTGAGCGTGGCCTTTCCCCAATCAATTTCCGGAGTGAGGTCTGCAATTTTTGAGGGAGGGTGGCCCGGCAGTGAGCGATAGAGGCCGCTTTCGGACCCCGAGACGATCAGGACGTACTCCCATGCATCGTCGGGATTCAGAAATCCTTGACGCCTCGACAGCAGGGCCGTCGAGCCGCGCCCCGAGAGATGGTTTAGATCGATGTAGAGATCAACTATGAGATGCTCGAAGCCGAATGTCGTTTTTTCCGAGGGTGAAAGTTTGGCCAGCGCAATTTTAAAATCTACGGCAGACTCGTTCCACGCGACATCCAGGAAGCGCGGCGTCCAAAAATGGGAGGCCGTCGTACCGGGAGCCAGTTCCGGGAGTACTTCGGGAAGAGCCGCCGTTGATCCGTCCGGGTTTGTGAAAGTCACGCGGTCGGACTGAACCTCGATGATGACATCCCCTGCGGAAGTTTCTGTGCGGGTTTCCTGGACGGGGAGTTCCTCTTGCGGTGAGACGAGCGGGCGCCGCAGGGCTCTCGGCGCGGGTTTGCTAAGTGCTTTGTAAACCTTGGTCAAAGACGTTCGAAACGCTTTTTCAATGAGGGGATTGCGGAGGTTCACCGCTACAAAATTTTGTGCCGAGCGGGCACGCGTCAGCCAAGCCTCCGCTTTATCTAGGCTGGGGATAGAGGCCGACCCGGAGTTTTGATAGGCGTCAACGGCACGGGCGGCTTCATAATAGAGAGCCCAGGCTTTTTGTTGAGCTTCGGATTCGTTCCAAAACTCTAAATTACCGCGCCATGAAGGCCATGATTCAGGGCCGACCACGTAGGGATGAATTTTCGCGAGTCCAGCCGAAACGGTCGTGTAGGCTTCATCTCCGGATTTGGAAAGCAGTTGTTCGATGAGGGCGAGTCCCGAGCCGGGCTCAACCGCGCCGGCAACTTCGTCAATAACGAGTGCGGCGGTATCGGTTGCTGGAGGGATTTCCGCTGTTTCAGTTGAGAGGATCGCATGGAAAGGAATTAAAACGAGTTTATTGTCCCCGTACCAAGCGTTTGCAAACTGCCCGTCTCCAACGGAACTCCACGAAATTCCAAGTCTCGGAAGCCCCGCGGCATCGGACGGGAGCAAGGCTCCTCCGCCCGGAACAAATCCGGCCGGATTGGCTCCGAAAAGTTTCTTGTAGCGGAAACGGCTTAGTGAAATTTTTTCCGCGGCGAGACGCGGCCGTCCTTTGTTGGCAAGCGGAAGAATTGGGTCGCCCGGAATGCGAAGCGCGATCTCGATTTTTTCCTCGGACACGAGCCGTGTCAGCCAGATGACGGCATCCTCCGGAATTTCCTCGGGTGCGAGGGCGAGCGTGAAACGCGCATCTTTATGGTCGTCCAAAAATGCGAGGAGTCCATTCCAATCGAGTTTTGTTGTATCGGGCACCCAGAGAAGCGCTTTGTTTACCGCATCGCGTTGGTCCGGCAGGCTTTCGGAATTCCTGCCCCAAAAGGCATCGAGCTGCAGCGTTGCGGTGATCAGTATTAGGGACGCAAAAAACGGGATCAATCTTTTCATTGGGATACAACCGTTCGCAAGGAAACTGTGCGTTCGTTGCGGGTTTCGGTTTCTTTCACAGAGGGGTCAGTTGTCCATTTTCCATCAATCGTAAAGCCGTAGCGATAGGTTCCCGGAGGAAGAGGAATAACTAAACGCCATGCCCCGCGTTCATGAATAAGGGGGTATCCGTCACCCCGCCAACCGTTAAAATCGCCTGATATTTTCACTAATTTTGCCTTTTCAGCCGATATTTTAAATTCGACAAACTCGATTTCTGGAAGTTCCGCGCCTTCAAGCGAGTCGGTATGCGGGACGTAGGCGACCGACATTTGCTTCAAAACCCGGGGCTCCCAACCCGTAAGAAATCTATAGTATTTCGTTCCTTTTTCCAAAAGCACGAGCGAAGGCACGGCCGCGAAGAGAATAACCGTGCCGACCAATCCTAAAAACGCCAGGCGTTCCCTCGAGGAGACATCTCTCATATCTGATACGAGCCGAGTATAACAAATATTCCCGAATCCCCCGGGAAACGGAGGGGGACAAGATTGGGGGTCTCCCCATAGGTCCTAAAGGGAATTTGGGTCCCTTGACAACAAATTTGGGTGCCCATACACTAGAAATAGCGGGGTACGACCTATGGCCGATATGAAACCGAATGATAAAGATCCGAATCCGTCGGGTGGAACAAAGCTTCCCTCATTTAAAAGTTCACTCTCCAAGAAAAACCCATCGCTAAGTACGAGTGGAAAGAAGGGAACATCGGGTGGTCCGGCGGCTATCCCGACGTGGGGAAGTACCGGTCCCGATAAGCTTGCGGGCGCACCGATGTTCCGCGGCGCTGCGGCAATGGCGGGCAAGAAATCCCTGTTCGGTCGACTGAAAGCTCTTAAAACCAAAGACATGGCATTCATCGCCGCCGGCCTCGGCGTGCTTGTTATGGCACCGGTCGCTGAATATCTTATTTCGGATTCCGAAGACGGCGGCACCCAGCTGTCTGAAGGGTTTGACCGTAAGGGCGGATTTTTCGCCGAACCCCAAGATCTTTATGAAGCCGGACTTGAAGGCATTGCTCCCGGTGGTTTGATGGGGCGTGACACGGATGTCATTACACCGCTGAATGTGCGCGACCCCAGCTCCCTGATCATGGCACCCGGCGGACAGCAGGAAGAGCCTGTGGCCTCGACGCCTGTCCCCGAAGTAAAGCGCGACGCGGTGAAGCAGGATGACACCGATTGGAAAAAAATTATCGACTCCGCCAAAAGCGGTGTGAAAGAGGCGTCTAAGAAAGTGAAGCTTCCGCGCCCGAACTCCAAGCTTGCGGGCGCGTTAAGCGGCCTCAAAGGTCTTGCCGGCGGCGGCAATACGCGTGCGAGTATGAATCTATCAGCGCCGCGAACACCGGGGGCACGCGCTCCGGGTTCGGCGGGCTCGAACCTCTCCCGGACCCAAGCGGTACCGGGATTCCGCGGTACGGGCGGGCGTTCTATGTCCGGCACCGGGGGGGATACCTCGGGCGGCTTCGGGCGTGCGTCTAATCCGGGCGGGACGACGGGCACAGCGGCTTCGGCGACCGGCGGCATTAACGGCGGCGGTACGGGGACGGGGTATGGCCGTCCCGGCGGTGAAGGAACGCCGACCAAAAATCCCGGCGGCAACGGTACCAAGGATAATAAGACGCTGGGCGAGAATTTAGCGTTTCTCCGTGCGAAGATGAACATGGAGAAGGCGATTGATCTGAAGTGG
>JBFIEP010000066.1:0-9647 GCA_041603335.1 Elusimicrobiota bacterium
ACGCCCATCGACAACCCAGCCCCGGCGATGGACGAACGCCCAGCCATCGTTTCCAGCAATCAGCTTTGTTCGAATCCAGCAATTCCCCACCCGGGCACTTTCCCAATTAGCAGGACAAACAGGACCGGGCGCCGACGCGAACGTTGGCGAAGCGAACAATAGGCTAAGCAGGATTCCTGTAAAGGGCATCCCTCAAAGGATAGCGGGATGAAATAGTGGTGGCTTAGGACAAACGGCCCGGTTTTTTTCCGGAAATGGGCCTAGCCCATCGGCTCAAATTCGAAGGATAACGCCTTAAAGGGAGAGAGCCTCAAACTTGCGACAAGCCCCGCATAAAAACGAACCGCGTCCTGCTCGTCTTCAATTTTCTCAATCGATGAGGTTTGTATTTCATCGGACTTGAAATCCCAATGATTGAGAATAAAAGGGGGCTTATCCCGAAAACCCTTAAAGGCGATATGCCCCTCCGCGCGGGCCATTCCGATATAGGCCTCCCGCTGGGTTATATTGAAAACCTGATACACGAAACGTGCCATGCACCTCAAGCGTGCTTAAATCCATGTCAACAAACAAGATGACTTTAGGCACACAAAAACCCATTTTAATTTAAAGGTAATTTCGATCAGGATCAATCGAATCCCGAAGCAGCGACAACTCTTCAGAAGTCGGCGGCAGAACTTCCTCAAGCGTTTCGGCGGCTTCAAAAGAAAACCCGGTCTCGGCGCGCACCGCCTCAAGCGTCACCCCGGGAAATAGCGCTATTAACCGCATACGCCGACTTTCAACCGGAAAATCGAAAATCCCTAAATCGGTCACCACCCGGTAAGGCCCTGTCCCTTCCGGCAAGCCGACCCGTTCACGCCCGCCGGGACCGCCCGGATAACCCGGGGTCGTCACAAAATCGACCTTCTCAACGAAGCGCTTGCGCTCATGTTTCATAAGCACAAGGGTACGCCAACAAAAGGCTCCGACATCGTTTCCCCCGCCGGAACCGGGCAGCCGGACCTTCGGTCGATCATGATCCCCGATAACCGTGGTATTGAGATTTCCGTAAGGATCTATTTGGGCGCCCCCCAAAAAACCGTCCATGACAAGTCCCCGCTGCGCGGACTCCATTACCTCCGTTATTCCCTGGGCGGTATAGGAACCTTCGAAGGTTCGGGATTCCCCGACACCCAACGGCAGATTTTTCAAACTCGCGCCGACACCTCCAAATTCAAAAACAGGAAGCAATTCGGGAGCGTACAATCGTTTGGCAAGAGCCGCCGCAAGCATGGGGATACCGGTTCCGATAAAAACAGAGGACCGTCCCTTCATCAACCGCGCCGCGGCGCAAACGAGCTTCTCGGTACCGGACGCTTCTTCTGTCGTCTTCATTTGCGCAGCTTACCCAGACGGTCTTCACCGACCTGGTGGAGATAATCTTTTTGTCCCGAAACCCCATACACCCAATGCTCAAGATAGTCTTGAGCGCCCTCGCGTGTACGCGCAGCGGTGAGCCATTCCTTGATCCCGGCTTCGTCCCGGTCGTAAACCCCGCAGGTCTCTCCGGGGTGCGCCCCGAAGGGTGCTGCAACGACGGCGTCAACCAAGTAGTAAGGGATGGTTGTATGGTTCGGATTCGCTTGAAATACCTCCGGCTCGACGATTTCCTCGGCGGAGATAATTAAACGCTTAGCGGCGCGCGACATCTCGGGGGCAAAGCCTGCGACTCCGTCGATTTGGCAATTCCCGAATTTGTCGGCACGATGAACATGAATCACCGCACAATCCAAAAACAATGCCGGCAATAACACGAGCTCCAACCCCGTAAACGGATCCCGCATCGTCTTCGCGGCGCTGCGCCGCAGGGTATCGCTTCCCAACATCGAACGCGCCGGCAAAAATGGAACGCCCATAGCGGCGGCCTTAAAGCGCCACGACAACGCCGCGTTAGACCATTCAACGACCTGCATCCCGTCCTTTTCACATGCCCGCCGTAAAACCGGCGACAATCCATGCGCTTCATAACCGACATAGGTGAGATCCATCGCTTTAACAAGTCCTGCCGCCACAAGAAAATCGACGTCCATCAGCCCTTGGCCGGCGACCCGCAAATCCCCGACACCTTGACGCACCACCTCACGTACAATCGAAAGGGGGCAGCGCACCGTTCCGTAGAGCTCGAAGCCGACGTAGTCTCCGGTTTTAACGAAACGCTTTACCGCTTCAGCCTCGTCCATCATCTTTTCGCGCAAAGAGAGATCCTTCTCATCCCTCATAAACCGGCGGAACCCGTCGACATCGGGAGCCTGAAGCAGCTCGGGAGGCGGAAGCGTCCTGGGGCCGATCGGCGTTTCAGGAGTTTCAGTCGGGACGAAGTGGGAACACGGTGTTCTCCACAAGATGGGGGCGCCGGGCTCGAGCAGATCCTTGGAGCAGGCGTAATTGGAACCGCCGTCCAAATCTATTCGCATCTCAAGCAAGTCGCAATCGATACAATGAAGCCCGCCTGACAATTCTTTTGTCGGAGTCATCCTCTCTTTTCGTATTTTTCCCACGCGGCATCCACAGTCGCCTGCATCTCCTTCACATCGTCTTCACTGAGATGGCGGAAACGCCCCTGCTTCGACAAATACTCGCCAACAGGCTTACGCTTCGCAAGCTTCGTATTAAGACGGAAGTCGCCGTTTTCGATTTCGTAAAGCGCAAACGAACCGGTTTGAACCGCGAGTTTAGAAAGGTCCACCGTTGCCGATGAATCATGCTTCCAACCGGGAGGGCAGGGAGACAACACCCGGATAAACCGGAATCCCTTAATGCCGCGGGCTTTCTTAAACTTTCGCACCATATCTTCGGGATACCCCGGCGTGACCGTGGCGATATAGGGGATGTGATGGGCCTCCAGGATCGAATCGATGTCCTTCTTAGGACGCTCGCTCCCCTTTTGGCCCTGGGTCGTCATCGTCCACGCTTTCTGCGGAGTTCCTCCGCTTCGCTGAATCCCGGTATTCATGTACGCTTCATTGTCATAGCAGACATAGAGAATATCTTCGTTGCGGTCGGCCGCCCCCGATAAGGCTTGAAGACCGATATCGAAAGTCCCCCCGTCGCCGGCCCAAACAACAACCTGGGTTTTCTCATCCCCTTGAGCCACAAGACCCGCCTTGAGCCCCGAAGCGGTCGCGGCTGCGGTGGCGAAGGGACAATGCAGCAAGGGGACGCCGACTGACAGTCGCGGCGCCGGCCCGGCGAGAATCGTCCAACAGCATGCGGGCGTGACCAGCACCGTCTCTTTCCCCAACCCTTTAAGCGCATAACGCATCGCAAGCGTCGCGCCGCATCCCTGACAGGCCAAATGCCCCGCGGAAAGAAGTTCGGGCTCCGGAATTGATGTCTTAACAGTCATCGCGCATCCTCCATCCAGTTAGGAGCCGCAGCATCCGCCCTTCCCTCATCGGTATCACGCCAAATTTCGCTTAAGAGCTCCGGAGTAATATCACCGCCGCCCAACCCGGCGATAAATCCATACACTTCCGGAGGTTTCTCGAGAGAGTACAAGGCAGACTTCATCTCCTCACAGAAAATCCCGTGATGCCCCTGGGAGTAATTGCGGTCTACCACCGCGAGGCGCATGCCCGGCCGAACAAAATCCCTAAGGGCTTGCGCAGGGAACGGCCGAAACGCCCGCATTTTAAGCAATCCTGCACGGCACCCCTCCTTTCGCAGCTGATCAACGGCTACGCGGGCGGTTGATGCCGGCGCACCGGAAACGACAAGAATCGTATCGGCATCCTCGCAGCGGTAAGGCTCGATTAACTCGTAGCGGCGGCCGAACAGTTCTTCAAAGGTCTTGCCCGCTTCCTCAAATACTTTTAGCGCCCGGCCCATATCGTGGTCCATGCGCGCCCGAAGACGGTAATACTCTTTGGGAGACGGCAGTGCAGAAAACGCTTCCGCCTTATCCGCCCGCAGTGCGTACTCGTTTTTCAACTTAGGCAGAAATTTATCCACCAACTTCTGATCAGGGACATCGACCGGTTCATAGGTGTGTGAGAGCGTAAACCCGTCATAAACGACCATCGCCGGAAGCAGGACCTCCTCGGCGACACGGTACGCCATTAAAACCGAATCCAGAATCTCCTGGTTGCTCGAACAATAAAACTGCATCCAACCGGTATCCCGCTGGGATAAAGAATCTGTTTGATCCGTCCACAAAATCCACGGAGCCCCCATCGCACGGTTCACATCGCACATCACGATCGGCAATCGCGCCCCGGCGACCCAGTGAAGCATCTCGTGCATATACGCAAGCCCCTGGGACGAAGTCGCCGTAAAAGACCGCGCCCCCGCAGTCGCCGAACCCAAACAAGCGGCCATCGCGGAATGCTCGGACTCGACTTTTATGAACCGCCCGCCGAACTCGCCGCTCTCATCCAGATCGTTGAGCATTTCAATGATTTGAGTCTGGGGCGTAATCGGATAGGCCGAAACAACATCTGTCCGCGCGAGCTTCACTCCAATCGCGGCTGCGTGGTTTCCCATCAGAACCTTCTTCATCGTGATTCCTCCTCGACCATTTCAACGCAGTCGACAGGACAAACATCCGCGCAGATCGCGCACCCCTTGCAATAACCCATGTCGATTTGAGGATCACCGGAAGATAGGTCCACGCATGCCTCCGGGCAGAATTTCCAACAGACCATGCAGTGAGTGCATTTATCCATATCGATCTTGGGCCGGATGCTCCGCCAAATACCGGTCTTATTTTCCGACATCGACTTCCCGGAAATCAGGATCGGGGGAGTTTTTTCAGGGTCAAACGCTAGCCGCGGCATGAGCCCTCCTTTCTGAAATAAATTCGAATGCTTCCCGAGCCGCGGCAATGTTTTCTTCGATTTTTATCGGCACAGAACCGCGTATCGCCTCTTCCATATCCTTTTCATCCGCGATATCGAAAGCGGCGCAAAACGCACCGATCACAGCTGTGTTTAAAACCGGCGCGGCGGGGGTTCCCAAACCATGCTTTAACGCAATCTTTCTCGCTGGAATTACGATCACCTTCGCATCGGGCCAGGCCTTGGCAAGATCTTCTGCACTGTGCTCGGAATTAACGAGGATCGTCCCGCCGGATTTGAGACCCTCACAAACCCTTTCACTGGGAGCCGCCGCCGTGTCCATCACGACAACCACATCGGGTTCATAAATCTTGGTCCGCAAGAAAATAGGACCATCGGAAATGCGCGCATAGGCAAGAACAGGCGCGCCCCGTCTCTCAACTCCGAATTCGGGGATTGCCATGCACTCCCCTTTGCCTGAGCGCAAAACAATATCGGCCAGCATCTTGGCCGCAAGGACGGTCCCCTGTCCTCCCCGGCCGTGAAATCGTATTTCGAGCATAGCCCCCCCTCCCCGTAAATACGGGCGTCTTATAGAGTGACTAGCAACACTATGTCCCAGGAAACGACAGGAATTGGCTTATGGCTGCTTATCCTTGCGAACGGCGTCACAATTCATATCGCAGGGACCGTGCTCTTCGCGATCCACACAGTCCTCATCACAATGAATTGTTTTCCAACTGGAATGACTCATCGCGTGCCAAAATCCCTTAAAAAACGCAACGCCATCCTCATCATTTTCAAATTCATCCACAATAGTGGCTTTGATATCTTCAACATCAAATGCCCATTGCTTCAGGGAAGGCGGCGGATCCGAGGAAATCGCTTCATATTTTTTCTTAAGAGAAAGATTGGTCATTCCGACATAGACTTCTTCCGTTGTGAAATTGACGATTTGATAAATAACGCGGGGCATACGCCTCATCTCCCATTTGGCTATAATGAGACTCCACTTTTTAGGAGATTTCCATGGATTTTGAACTCACAGACGACCAGAAAATGATCCGCGAGACCGTTCGCGAATTCGCCGAAAAGAAGATCAAACCTGTCGCTCACGAACTGGACGAAAAGGAAGAATTTTCAGAAGAAATCACAAAAGCCATGGGGGAGCTCGGCATCTTCGGGATCATCGTTCCCGAGGAATACGGCGGTCAAGGACTCGATTACACATCCTATGTCATCGCGGTTGAAGAACTCGCCCGGGTGGACGGCTCCCACGCCGCGACAATCGCTGCCGGCGTTTCCCTGGGAATCGCACCCCTGCTCTATTTCGGGACCGATGAACAAAAGAAAAAATACCTTCCCGCTCTAACGAGAGGCGAAAAACTCTTTGCTTTCGGCCTGACCGAGCCCGAAGCCGGCTCGGACTCCCGAGGCTCTAAAACAAAAGCGGTAAAAGTCGGCGACGACTGGGTCATCAACGGGGCAAAAATTTTCATCACCAACGGTTCGGCGGACATGAACTGGGGCTCGATTGTTCAGACGGTCACCGACCGGGATGAGAATGGGACCCCCGAATTCACATGCTTCATCGTGGAAAAAGGAACCGAAGGGTTTACCCAAAAGACGATGCACAAGAAACTCATGTGGCGCGCGTCGAACACCGCCGAACTTTATTTCACTGACGTAAAGGTTCCGGAATCCGCCACTCTCGGAAAGCGGGGCGCAGGGTCCCGGCAGATGCTGAAAACCCTGGATTCCGGACGCCTTTCGATTGGCGCAATGGGACTCGGCTGCGCACAAGGCGCGTATGAGTCCGCCCTCGCCTACGCCAAACAGCGCGAACAATTCGGGAAACCGCTTTCACGCCACCAAGCGATCTCATTTAAACTCGCCGACATGGCTGTGAAGATTGAGCATGCACGCACATTCCTTTACAAAGCGTGCTGGCTGCGCGACACCGGACAAAAATTCGGAAAGGAAAGCGCGATGGCAAAGCTCTATTGCTCGGAAGTCGCCAAAGAAGTTGCCGATGACGCCGTCCAGATTTACGGCGGCTACGGCCTCATGAAGGAATTCGACGTTGAGCGTTTCTACCGCGACCAACGCCTGCTTCAGATCGGTGAAGGAACGAGCGAAATTCAACGACTCGTGATTTCCCGCGCGATCGGCTGCTAATCGGTGGATCTGTCCCCAATCTGGACAAACTGGGCGCCTGCCACCTGTCTGCCTTTCGATTGCTTTTGTGAGGGAGACGGAGGCGGGCTTATCCGCCAACCGATCAACACCCTCTCGAATCTTACCTTCGTCTTCGTCGGCATCTGGATTTGGACGCGGGCAAGAAACTCCTTTGGCCGCGCGCTCGCGGCAATCGTCGTCACGATAGGCCTATCAAGCGGTTTTTACCATTCCTCCTTATCCTTCGTCGGACAAAACTTCGACGTCATGGCAATCCTATTGCTGCCGTCCCTGGTTGTCGTAGACAACATCGCCCATGAAACGAAACGCCCCGTGCTTTCACTCGCGTGGCTGTACGTTCTTGGAAACGGCGTCTTTCTGGCGATCATCGCGTTTATTCCGGAATTACGCAGAGCCATGGTGGGAGTGCTCGCGCTGGCACTGGTTCTTTCTGAAAAACGCGTGCAGCGCGTGCGCGACACAAAACTACTGGGAGCGGCGGTAGGATGCTTCTCTCTCGCTTTCTTGTTTTGGGTTCCAGACCGCTTCCAATGGGTCTGTTCGGATTCAATTCCACCCCTCGGTCATGCGATTTGGCACTGCCTTAGCGCCGCGGCGGCCGCTGTTCTTTTCCTTTATCTGGACTCGGAACGCGACGGCATCCGGCAAGCCTCACCGTAAACCGTCTTCATCACCGAAACAAGCCGATCCGACAGCGGCCCACTCTTTTTCGGATAAACCCCGCACCAAACCTGGGTCGCACACGCGAAATATTCCTGAGGCATCTCGGGGTTTTGACAATAGGGATCATCAGGAAAAACGGTCTCAGCATCAGCATTGTCGATACGGGAATATATTAATTCCCAACCGGGCGTAAAGGCCAGGAAGACAAAAACCTGATGTCCCCGCTCATGGACGGCTGTTTGACAAGGACGCTCGGCACCCACAAATGCATCATTGATTCCTTTCGCAGCGTCATAAACGTGGCGTCCCCGCACCTCTTCCCAATCCCTCCCATCTACTGTTGAGCCGGTTGATACCGGCGTCCCGACCGGAACAACATAAAATCGCGGGGCCATTCGGCCAATCTGCAGACTCTCCAAAAAGGCAGGAGACGCCCCCTCGTGCATCGCGCCGACGCAGTCATGCACGGAGGCCGCGAGAAAATTTGCCGCTATTAGAAAGAAAATTAAGCCCACGGGCCGATCATGGTAAATCCGGAACATTTGCGCTACCCTATACTTATGAACGCTACCATCAAAAACCCCGAACTTTACGCCTATACTCCCTCCCATATTAACGAGGCAATTCGCGGAAAAGACGCTAACGCTGCCGCCACCGAAGTAGCGGAACAGATCTACACGCTGCCGCTGCTCGCACCCGATTTCTGTAAAAAACTCATCACGGAGCTGGAGAACAGCGGTCAATGGGAAGCAGGATTAAAGGTGGATTTCTACCAACCCGACGAAGAGGATGAGGATGCGGCCCCACCCTCCGGCCCTAAAAACGGAATCTCTTTGGCGAAACTACCGGGACTATCGGAAGTCTATAACGAGATCGTTGATCGGCACGTAGCCCCGGTGGTCAAAAATATTTGGCAGTCATTTGAAATGCAGATGTACCGCACTCCCTACATGATCAAATACGACGCCGATGGGGATGCCTATCCTAAGGGAATGGGGATGCACTGGGATCAATGCGGAGTTTCGATGTTCGTTTCCCTCAACGACGATTTTGAAGGCGGCGGAACATCCTTTCCCCGATGGGATTATCAAACGGGAATTCTACCTGCAGGAACGGCCCTTCTATTTCCAGGCGGCATTTCCCACGAACACGAAGGCAAAGAGATCACAAAAGGCCTCCGGTACCTGCTCATCTGCGATTACTTTTGAAGCATCCTGAACTTGCCCGATTTTCTTCCGGCCACCTCGATCCCAATTTCCTAGAGGGAAGCAAGGGGCATGTTAAGGAAGAAGCCGAACAGATTTACGGCTTTCAATTATTCACGGCCGACTATTGCGCAAAACTCATCGATGAAGCAGAGTCCACTCCTGATGATTGGGAAACGGAACTGGCGATGGATTATTATGAACCCCGCTTTGATGAAGGGGAAGACCAACAGGCCGTCCCGCTAAGAGAGAAAGAGAATCTTTCACGAGAGAATAAGAAAACAACGGCCGCTAATGACGATGACAATAAAATGCGCACCTGTTTCTCACTTGCTAAAAGACCGGGACTCTATAAGGCATACAAGGAAGTGGTTGCTCGCCATATTGTGCCGATCATTAAACGCTGCTGGCCTACTTTCGATGTTCGGATGATCCGAACCCCATACCTACTCAAATATGATGCCGACGATTTAAACACCTACCAGAGCATGGGTGTACATTGGGACCAAAACCCCTGTACGATGGTTGTCTATCTCAACGAAAACTTCGAGGGTGGTGGAACCTATTTCCCGCGCTGGGATTTCAGCTCGGGACAACCGACACCCGGAAAGGCACTCCTCTATCCTGGAAGCCTTTCTCACGAACACTCAGGACTCACGATTAAACGGGGGAAACGATATATCCTTAATTGCGACATGTTCTAATGACAACCAAACGATTACATAAGGATCTATACCGATACGAGAAGAAATATGTGGACCCC
>JBFIEP010000067.1:0-9390 GCA_041603335.1 Elusimicrobiota bacterium
AATTTCGCGGTACTTGGTACGGTATAATCCAGCATGCTTAAAGAGCACCCGCGGGCGGCGTTTGCTGCCGTCGCTCTATGGTTTCTGGGCGTTATTTTCGGCGTTTCCTTTATACGCTCAGCCGCCGCTACGTATGATGAACCCCTGCATCTTGCGAGCGGCTATTCCTATTGGCATCAAGGCCGCTACAAGCTGAATATTTCGGATCACCCTCCGTTGGCTGAAATGGTCTCGGCAGTTCCGCTTTTGGTGTTAAAGCCCGTTCTTAACCGTTCCCACCCCTATTGGATCAATATGCGCCGTTATCCTTTTGCGGACGATTTCCTTTATAACAATCGGGTTGGCCACGGTCGTCTGCTGAATGCGGCGCGGGGTTTCTCGTTTTTATTGTTGTGGACGGCCCTTGCCGGGATGCTGTTTTTTTGGGGGATGCGTCTTGGCGGACCTAGCGCCGGAGTCGCCGCCATCGGGGCGGGGGCTTTGTCGCCGGTTCTTGTGTCTAACCTGTCTCTTGTAACAACCGACGGACTTGCCGCGATTTTCTTTTTTGCGGTTTTCTTTTTGCTTTCGGTAAAACCCCTGACCCGGGGCCGGTTTGCCGCTGCGGGGATTTGTACCGGACTCGCGCTCGCGTCGAAGTTTTCGATGATTGTCCTTCCCGCATTCGTATTGGGTTTGCTGCTGCTTGATCATGGCTTTCTCGCCCGTCCGGATTCGCGCGAGGAGACGATTAAGAAAAAAGGGAAGACGAAAAAACGGGAGGCGGAGCGTTCTCTGCCTAAATTCGACTGGCTGGGATTGGGAATTGCCGTGGTCTGCGCCTTTGTTGCTCTGTCGGCTGTGTATCGTTTTTTTCAATTCGATCTGTTTATTTCAGGGCTGCGTTCGACCTTATCCCGTCTAGGAGGCGGGCGTTCCTCATTTTTACACGGTGCCTACGGCCTGAAGGGTTTTGTGATGTATTTCCCGATTGCGCTATTGGTTAAAACGCCATTGCCGATATTGGGGATGGGTCTAGGGACCGCTCTCGTGTGGGGGCGACGGGTTGATCGCGGGTTGCTGTGGGCATTGCTTCCGGCTGTCGCTTATTTTGGAGTCGCGTTGACCGCGAAGGTCCAAATCGGAGTGCGGCATTTGCTGCCAATGATTCCGTTCCTCGCGTTGTGGGCAGGCTGCGGCATCGCCGCGTTTTGGGACCAGGCAGGAAAGGCCCGTGTCTTTGCCGCCGTCCTGGGACTATGGGCCATGGTGAGCGTTGGCCGCGTGCATCCCCATCAACTTTCCTACTTTAACGAGATCGCTGGAGGAATGAACGGGGGGCATCGTTGGCTGGTGGATTCTAATCTTGATTGGGGCCAGAATCTTAAAGGGCTCGCTAAGATTTTGGCAGCGCGCGGCAACCCTCCGATTTATTTGTCCTATTTCGGCGTTGCCGATCCATCTGCGTACGGTATCGATTATGTTTCTATAATTCCGAATTGGAATGTTACCCGTTGGGGAAATGCCGCCGATCCAGCCGCTTCAGGGCGGGTTTTGTTTGCAATCTCGGTGACGAATCTTCAAGCGGTCTATATCCCGGACCGAAAGATTTTTAGTTGGCTCAAAGAGCTTCATCCGATCGAGACCATCGGGGGCAGTATTTTTCTCTATGATTTGACCGAGAATCAAGCCGGGAGGCGTCGCTTGGCGGAGCTGCTGACCCGCACCAAGCACCCGCGCCACCCTAGCCTCGTCGGCAGCCTCCTGTTACAATAGCGTCATGTCTGAACTTGAACGACGCCTTCGACGTTGGCGCTGGTCGCGCTGGAGAGCGTTATGGTCGGAGGGAGGGACTCGTTTCGCGGCCCTTCTCGCCGGGTATCTGCTGATCATTGTCTTTGCGGATCGATTTTTAACGCTGCGCCAAGATTGGCGCTGGGGATTTTTCTGGATCGGTGCCGCAGCTTTCATTTTTGGCGCGTGGAATCATTTAATCTCCCCGCTGCGCGCTCTTGGTGCGTCGTCGCTTTTGCGAGCGGTTTCGGATCGCTATCCCGAGTTAAAGGAATATCTTCTCAGTGCGTGGGAGCTTGGAAATTCTTCAGAAATTCCGGTGGGAACTTCGCAGGCACTCGCTGATGAGCATTTAGCTCAAACCGAATCATTGCTTCGTGGGTCGATGTTTAGCAACCCGTTTCCCTGGGCGCCTTCAAAACAAGCGCGCAAGCGGCTGTTTTCGGTCGCGGCGTGTTGGGCCGTCGGGGTTCCGGTTCTGGGCACGGGGAACCCGCATTTCCAACGTGTTCTTGCGCCTTGGCTGGACGTGCGTCTGGAGGAACGGCTTGATGTGAAGCCTGGGGACCAGAGAGTGCCGTGGGGAGAAGAGGTTGAGATTACGGCGGCCTGGAAGGCGAGTGCCCTTGCACGTCCGCCGGCTCTCTGGGCCCGTTCGGGTGAGGAGCCGTGGGGTAAGGTCGAATGGGAGCGGCGTGACGGGAATACCTTTTATTTTACGATTCCTTCTCTGACAGCGGTGTTCGAATACCGATTCCAGGATGAGGGGATTCGTACCCGGTCGTTTAAGTTAACCCCCATCCCGGCTCCACGATTGGTCGATTTGCATGCCCGCGTGCATGTTCCCGGTGCGGGTCCGAGCGTCCGTGAATTGAAGCTTGAGGGGAGCGGCCGGATTGCCGCACTCCGTCGCAGTTGGGTTGTTCTTCGAGGGCGGGAATCGAGACCTTTATCAAAGGCTACGCTCGAAATTTCTTTTCTGGGGCAGCCCGTCGTCATGCGGCGTAAAGGCGGGGGGTTTTGGGAGGCCGGATTTCCTCTTAATGAGGATGGCCGGATGCGGGTTCTGGTAAGCGCCGAGGATCAAGCCGCAGAGTCCGAGCCGGTGTCGTATACCTTGCGTGCTCTAGAAGATGAGCCGCCGCATGTTGAGCTGCTTTCTCCCGCGTTCGCGCTTGAGATCAGCCGCAAAGAAATTCTTCCCATTGCCTACGAGGCGGAGGATGATTACGGGCTAAGTCAAATCGCCCTGGTTTATTCCATCGGGGGGCGTGAGGGTGAAACGGTGATTCCTTTGGAGCGTTTTAGAAAGCGTCCCACGGAGTTTTTAGGAGATTATAATTGGGATTTAAGCGGATTCCCCATCGGAGGGCTTGTCGAGTTCCGTATTCGAGGGACGGATAACGCGCGTCCCGACTCCCAAACCAGCGTGTCATCCAAGGGGATGCTGCGTATTGTCGATTTCGAGTCTTCCCATGCGAAGACGGCTTTGTCCTGGCTTGGAGCGGAGGCTTCGCTTAAGCGATTGGCTGAGCGTGAGGCTGAGATGCAGGAGTTTCTTAAAGAATTAGCCAAAGCCGAAGCCGGAGACCCAGAGGCAAAGGCGCGTTTGGCAGAAGCTGAAAACTCCCTCGATGCCCAATGGAATGAAACCCTCCAGCGGATGAGTTCTTTTTCAGAATCGATGGAAAAAGACGCGTACGCCAATCCGGGGATGACCGAAACCGCTAAAGCTATGAAGCAGGCTCTTGAGGGTATGCGTCAGGGAGAAAGGGAGGAGGCGCGCAAGGCCGCTGTGCAGGGGCGCAATCAAGAGGCGCGGGAGCGTCATGCGTCGCTTGAGCGTAAGGTTAAGCGCACCGGAGAAATGCTGAACCAAGGCCGGGAGCTTCAAGCGATGCAGGATTTTTGGGGCGAAGCCCAAAGGATGGAGCATCAAGGGAAGGAGATTTCCAACGCGCTTGATAAGTTAGCGGCGAAGGCAAAGCAAGGAAAAGCGCCCACGAGCGAGCAGAAGCGGGCTCTTGATAAGGCGATGGCGGATCTTCGGAATAAACTCGCAGAAATGCAGAGCGCGATATCGAAGCTTCCTGAGACGGAGGAGGGTTCCGAACGCGGAGAGCGTCGGAAGGTGTATAAAGTTCCGCTGCTGGGTGCGAAAGATAAAATGGATGCGCTGCAGCAGGCGATTGAGCGCGGCGATTACGAGGAAGCCGCGAGAATTGCAAAGAGTCTCGCTAAGCAGCTTGAACGCGTGCATGAAGCAATCGCAAAGGCGGCGCAGGATCAGGCGAGCGGCGGAAGCAATGCTCCGTCCCAGCGGATGGAAAAAATTGCCTCTAAGCTGGAAGATGCCGTGAAGGAGCAGCAAAAAGGTCTCGGCATGACGGATGCACTTGAGCGGAAGAAGCTCGAGGCGCGCATGCAGGAACAAAAGAGGCTTTTGCGGGAACTGGCTGTAAAGCAGCGTGCCGCCCTCAAGGATGCTGCTTTGGCAGGACGCGCGATGCCCTTGGATGCGCTCTCGTGGATGCGGCAGACTCTGGAGGAATTCCAAGCTGAAAAAATCGAGAAAGCACCGCAGCATTTAGGCCAGACGGTTTCGCGTTTGCAGGGACGCGCGCGTGCCGTCGGGGTTACGGAAGCGTATAAACCTTTGTTGGATGCCGTGAAAACGCTAGCCTTGCCGTGGGAGCGTTTTCGCGATAAAGCGGGAAAGCCGACGACTGATGGCGACCGGCTTGCTGCGATTGCTCTGCAGGAGATCGAAATTTTAGAAGCACTGAAGCAAGGGTCAAAGCAGCCTTCGATGGGGGAGCAGCAGTTGTCTCAATCCTTTGCGGCGAATGCCGTCCAGAAATCGGCGAGCCGAAAAACAGAGACGGTGAAGAGGGAAATGGATGCGCTTTCCGAAGATTTCGGGATGATGCCGGGTAAGACGCAGAAGTCGTTGACGCAGGCCCGAACCGAGCAGGGGAAAGCCGAGCAGGCATTAAAAGAGGGGAATACGTCCGGTGCTCGCGGGCACCAGCAAAAAGCACTCCAGCATATGTCGGATGGAAAGAAATCACTCCAGGAGTCGATGAAGCAGCAGCAGTCGATTTCCCAGGGATCGAGCGGTCCGTTTCAGGGGCAGAGGGGACGGGCGCGTCCGATGGGACGCGGTGGGCGTACCGGCTCCGATACCGGTTTTGTTCCGTTGCCGGGAGCCGAAGACTATCAGCCGCCGCGGCGCATCCGCGAGGAAGTGGAACGGTCGCTGCGTGAGAAGCGACCGCGGGTTTTCGACAACGCGGTCGATGAATATCTTAAGAGGATGTCACAATGAGCTTTAAAGCCACCATAGATGCGAAGTGCCCGAACGGGTGTGAACCGGTTGAAACCCAGATTTGGAGTTTTGTGCGGGGAGATAAAGATGAAAACCTTCGCGAGCGTTTGCTTGTTGGGGAATTGAATCTGGTGCTGTGTGAGGAGTGTAAGGTCCATTTTAGTCCGGACGCGACCGTCATCTATCTGGATGCACGCGTGGACCTTCTCGTTTTCGCATTCCCGAAGTCGTATGAAAATGAATCCGCGAAATGGCGCGCGAAGATGAAGGAAGACTACGCGCAGATGCGTGAGGCCTTGAATGAGGATTTGCCTCTTGATCTTGAGCCCCTTTGTCTTTTCGGGCTTGCACCCTTAAGTGCGCTTTTGGCCGAAGAAGATTCTCTTGAAGATGAAGTCCTCGTGGCGGAGCACTATTGCAAAGAGCTTTCGCTGCCGGTCGTTAAAATAGATCGCCATTTTGCGCGGGAACGCCGATTGCCTCGAATTGTTCCCGTCGCGGGGAAGCGCGAATTCTCACGCGTCGAGGCGAAGAAGGGTGTGAATGCTTTGCTGAAAGCCAACGAGCGTCTCGTTGCGTTTAAGCGCTGGCTCGACTTTTGTGATTCCAATGAGCCGGACCCTCCGGGAGGTCCTAAATGAAGCTGGGTCCCGCTGAAGCCCGCAGGATGCGCCGCGTTTTCGCGGCTTCCGAGAGCATGAACGTTGCTGTTTATGCCGTGGGCGGCTGCGTGCGCGATTCCCTGTTGGGGCGTGCGACTCGGGATCTTGACTTGGTCGTGGACGGCGACGTGAAACGTTTGGCCCGCGCAATTCGCGCGGAGTCCGGCGGCAGCTTCGAGTCGTTCGGACGTTTTGGAACGGTACGATTTAAGTGGCCGGATGGCGGAAATGTCGACCTTGCGCAATCGCGGACGGAAATTTATGAGTCTCCCGCCGCGTTGCCGGTCGTGAAGGCGGCCCATTTTGAGGAAGATCTGAAACGGCGTGACTTTACGGTGAACGCGATGGCCCGCCGTCTTGTGAAGGGAGGATTTGGTCCTCTTGTTGATCCGTTCGGCGGAGAAAAAGATTTGCGCGGGAAGCGGCTGCGCGTACTGCATCCGAATAGTTTTCGGGATGATCCGACCCGGTTGTTCCGGGGTGCGCGGTATGCCGGACGCCTGGGTTTGCGCCCTGATCCGGAAACCGCCGAAAGTATAAAGGCCGCCAAGCGGTTTGCCGAACTGTTGTCGCGCGAGCGCGTGCGTCAGGAGTTATGGCGGATACTCGAGGAGTGCGATCCGGCACCCGCCTTTAGACGGATCAAATCTTGGGGAATATCCAACGTGATTTTCCCGGAGTTTAAGTACCCCCGCGTAGAATCGCCGGATCCCCGCGTGCGTTTGGGATTGTGTGCGGCCCGTTTGGGTTTTAAAAAGGGCTCCCAGTTTCTGAAAAGTTTTCCCTTTGGCCGGGAATTATCCCGTCCTCTATTGGATGCACTCGGTTTGATTCATAACGGGCGATCCCCGTTGTCCAAATTGGATCCAGTGACCGCTTCGATTATTTGCAGTTCGTTGCCGCGTTTAAAGCCTGCAGCACTTAAGCCCGCGTTTTTGACGGGAGCCGATCTGAAGAAAGCAGGCCTCAAGCCGGGGCCGGAGTTTGCGGCCATCCTTGAATCTGCAGGGCGAGCCCAGTGGCGCGGCGCAATCGCAAGCCGCGGTGCGGCTCTTCGGTGGCTGCGGTGTCGGGTTTAGTTTTCCTCATTGTAATTTTCCAAATTGGAATGCTCGTAGGGTTCCTTCTGTTGTTCGCTTTTTGGGCTGCGGGAGGCCACCGCTCTCTCCCCCTCCCTGTGATTTTTATTTTTGTGTTCGGTCTTCCGATCGCAGGCTGGTTAATCGGAACTCTCACTCAGGGAGGTATTATTCTCTTAATTCCTCTTTCTTTCTCGGTTGCATTCGCGTGGTCGTACCGTGAGAGGCGGGCCGCCCATCTTCTGGATCGTGCCGGGCGTTCCGAAAAACTGATCAACGCCGAACGCCAAATTTCCCAAGACCGGAAAAACGCGGGGGCCTATCTCGCGCGTGCCGAGATTCTTGAGGAAGACGGACGGTATGAAGAGGCTCAGGCGGATTATGAGCGAGCCTTTGGAGCGAGCGAACGGGTTACGTCCCGGTATGCCCTGCAGGATCATAAGGATCGACTGAGTCATGCGATCAAGGCGCGTGAGGCGCGGCTCGAGTACGAAAAATATTTTTTCATCGGGTTTATTCGTGCCGCGCGCTTTGAATGGGCGATCCTGGCGGCAGGGGCGCTTGTCGCGACGGGGAGTCCAGTGCACGGAATTTCACTGATTTCGATGGGGTTGATGGCGGCATGGTGCCGGCGTCTGACGAGGTTTTAGTCTATTCGGCATAATAATTGATCTCCCCGGAGTAGAGGTAAACTCATGGATTCTCTACTCTTCTTTCCGACGGTTTTAGCAGCATTTTCCTCACTTTATTGGTCACGTCAGGCATTGCGGCGGCTCGATTCCCACGCCGAGGCGATCCGGAAGCTGCGCGGGGATGAACCACAGTCAAAGCCACAGCCACAACCTGCGCCTGTTATAAAGAAGCCGGTTAGATTGCGAGCCGCACCGCCCCCACCGCCGCCGCCTAAGCCGGATCCAAAACCGGAACCTGAGCAGCCGGAAATACCGGAACCGAATTTTGAGTGGCCGATTTCCTGGGAGGAGTTTACAGCGGGCCAGGTCTTTTCTTGGATTGGCGGTTTCGCGCTGTTTTTGGGCGCGGCGTTCTTCGTTAAGTATTCGATCGATCACGATCTCATTACGCCGCTCATGCGCATCGTCTTTGGAGCCGCTCTTGGGATTGCTGCGATCGCCGCAGGGCTTCATCTGGAACGCGGCGGCGACCGCAAGATCCTTGTAACCGCGCATACACTGTGCGCGGCGGGGATTGGAATTCTCTTTGCCGATATCTTTGCCGCGCATGCGAAGTTTGGATTTTTAACGATGGGGGTTGCGGCTGTTTTAATGGGGGCGACTACTCTTGCCGCCTTTGTTTTGTCGGTACGGATGAATTCACGATACATCGCCGTGCTCGCTCTAATTTCGGGCTTTCTTACGCCGCCGCTTCTTTCAACCGGCCATGATCATTCGATCCTTCTCTTCAGTTATATCGCGGTGCTTAATCTCGGGATCTTCGCAACTGCGATCCGCAAGGAATGGGGGTTTCTCTTTACGATGGCCGGGCTCGGGACGCTGTTAACCCAGTGGGGCTGGATGTTTAATTATTTCAACGAAGGGAAAACCTTATTTGGGGCATTTGTATTCGCCTTCTTCCCGGTTCTGTTTTCTGCCGCGCGGGAATACGGTGCGGCGCTGAAAGTGGAGGATGAGCATATTGATTCGGCAGCTGCCGGGATGCCGTTTGTTTCATTCTCGTTTGCGGCGTATGCCTTGTTCATTGGAGGGGCCGGGGGGCATCCGTGGATAATGTTCTCACTAATTGCGTTTTGCGGGGTATTGCTTGCGGGACTCGCTCTTCGTGCCAAGCAATTCCGGGTTTATCATGCCGCCGGGGGAGCGGCATCGACGGTAATTCTTGCGATATGGATGGGCGGTTGGATGACTTCCAGTATGCTGACAGCGGGGCTTGTGTTTACATGTCTCTTCGCTTTTCTGCATGCGGCGGGTGCGTGGGTTTTGGGGAGCGTGCAGTCTGAAGCGGAGTCGGCGTTGTCGAGTCTCGCGCCGTTTATTCTGCTTACGCTTGCGGTGCTTCGAACTCCGAACGCCTCCCCGCATTTAGTGTTTCTGTTCACATCCGTGCTCGTGGGGATGAATGTATTCTTGGTGCGTCATCTTGGAAATGACGATGCCGTATGGGGGCTGCTCGCGGGTGTCGGAATCGTATCGTTGGCGTGGGTTCAAGTTGCTTCGGGGAGTTCTCTCTTCGCTCAAGCATTGCCGTGGCTTGTAATTTTATTTGGGTGTATCGCGTTAATTCCGTTTATCGAGCCGGAGGTTCCCAACGAGCGTTCGAGCGTGTGGATCGCGGCGGCCCTTGCCGGTCCGGTGCTGTTCCTGCCGATCCATCACGCGGTGGTTGAAGCGATTGGAGACGGGATTATCGGCGTCCTGCCTGCGTTGTTTGCGGTTTTATACGCATCAGCGTGTGCGCAGATTGTGGGTGAAGATGAGTTGACTGATCCTGCCCATCAATCGCGTCTCGCGTGGTTTGGCGGGGTCGCGTTATTTTTTCTCAGTCTAATCATTCCGCTGCAGTTTGATAAGGA